>NZ_JBFAIA010000291.1:0-6106 GCF_040654455.1 Nonomuraea sp. NPDC050691 | reverse complement strand
AGCGCCGCCACGGCCGCGCCGGCCACCTCCTCGGGGCCGATCTCGCCGCGCCGGGCCCGCTCCTGTGCCCGCGCCACCGCCTCCTTGACGACCGTACGGCCCAGCCGCCCGGCGGCCTCGGCCAGGCGCGGGTCGGCGAGCACGGCGTCGGTACGGGGCACACGCCTTCGCGGGTCCACTCTCCGAACATAAGCGGAGGCGGACGGGAATCGAACCCGCCAGGCCGAGGACCTCGGCCTCGTCGGTTTTGAAGACCGCGGGGGCCACCAGGCGCCCAGACGCCTCCAAGGGAGAACCTACCCGCGGGCGGGTAGAGGTCGAGGCGGCACACCGACATGAAGGGGGCCGAGGTGAGCGAGGGCACGACGTCCACGGTCCCGCCGGGGCGGGAGGCGGTCCGGCTGACGCGGTACGCGCACGGCGGGGGCTGCGCCTGCAAGATCCCGCCGGGTGAGCTGGAGGCGGTCGTCGCCGCCCTGACCGGCCCGTCCCGTCCGCCGGGCGCGGGCGGTCCGCCGGGCCCTTCCGCTGCGCCGGGACCGTCAGCTCCGCCGGGCGCGGCCGGTGAGCTGCTCGTCGGGCTGGACGACGGGGACGACGCCGCCGTGGTGCGCGTCGACGGCGGCCGGGCCGTGGTGGCGACCGCCGACTTCTTCACGCCCGTGGTGGACGACCCGTACGACTGGGGGCGGGTCGCGGCGGCCAACGCGCTGTCCGACGTGTACGCCGTCGGCGGCGAGCCCCTGGTGGCCGTGAACCTGCTGGGCTGGCCGCGCGGGCGGCTGCCGCTGGAGCTGGCCGCGGAGGTGCTGCGCGGCGGCCTGGACGTGGCGCGGGCGGCGGGCTGTCACGTCGCGGGCGGCCACAGCGTGGACGACCCGGAGCCGAAGTACGGCATGGCGGTCACCGGCCTGGCCGACCCGGCGCGGCTGCTGCGTCTCGACGCCGCCCGGCCCGGGCTGCCGCTGTCGCTGACCAAGCCGCTCGGCGTCGGGGTGCTGAACGCGCGGCACAAGGCCACGGGCGAGGTGTTCGAGCAGGCGGTCGCCGTGATGACGGCGCTGAACCGCGACGCGTCCCGGGCCGCCCTGGCCGCCGGGGTGGAGTGCGCCACGGACGTGACCGGGTTCGGCCTGCTCGGCCACCTCTACAAGCTCGCCCGGGCCGGCCGGGTGACGGCGGTGGTGGACGTGGCGGCGGTGCCGTACCTGGAGGGCGCCCGGGAGGCGCTGCGCGACGGGTACGTGAGCGGCGGCACCCGCCGCAACCTCGACTGGGTGCGGCCCCGGCTCGACCCCGGCGGCTTCGGGGAGGACGAGCTGCTGCTGCTCGCCGACGCCCAGACGTCCGGCGGCCTGCTGGTGGCCGGTGAGATCCCCGGCGCGCCGGTCGTCGGCGAGCTCGTCCCCTTCGAGGGGTCGCACCTGAGGCTGCGCTGACCGCACCGCGCGGCGGGCATCCACGACAGGGTGAGACGCCGGGGTATGCGGCGAAGACAGCAGGCCATTCTTCGCACCGCCCGCCGTTCCTAGGGTTGGCCATGGCAAACCGACCAATGAGGAGCGTCCCCCATGCGTGCTGTCATCCAGAGTTCTTTCGGCGGCCCCGAGGTCCTGCGCGTCGCCGAGACCGAACGCCCCGAGCCGCTGTCCGGCGAGGTCCTGGTCCGGGTGCGGGCCAGCGGGGTGAACCCGGTCGACGCCGCCGTGAGGTCCGGCGCCTATCCGCTTCTCGGTCAGCCGCCGTTCGGCGTCGGCTGGGACATCTCCGGAGTGGTGGAGGAGGCCGCCCCCGGCGCCAGGTACAAGGTGGGCGACGAGGTGTACGGCATGCCGTTCTTCCCCCGCGCCGCGACCGGCTACGCCGAGTACGTGGCCACGCCCTCCCGCCAGGTGGCCCGCAAGCCCGTGTCCCTCGACCACGTCCAGGCCGCGGCCCTCCCGCTGGCCGGGCTCACCGCGTGGCAGGGGCTGGTGGACGCGGCCGGCCTCCTGCCGGGCGACCGGGTGCTGATCCACCGCGCCGCGGGCGGCGTCGGGCACCTGGCGGTGCAGATCGCCAAGGCCCGCGGCGCGTACGTGATCGCGCGGGCCAGCGCGGGCAAGCACGAGTTCGTCCGCTCTCTCGGCGCCGACGAGGTGATCGACTACCAGGCGGTCGACTTCACCGAGGCGGTCCGTGACGTGGACGTCGTCCTCGACTCCAACGCGCTGGGAGTGAGCTCGCTGGCCGTGCTCAAGCCCGGCGGGATGCTCGTGAGCATCATGGAGCACTGGAACGCCGAACTCGCGGCGCGGGTGGAGGCCGCGGGGCGCCGCTTCGCGGGGGTGTCGGTCGAGCCCGACTACGCGGCGCTGGAAGCCATCGCCGCGCTGGTCGACGCCGGCGCGATCCGCCCGTACGTCCAGGAGACCTTCCCGCTGGAGGACGCCGCGAAGGCCCACGAGGTGCTGGAGGGAGGACAGGTCCGCGGAAAGCTCGTCCTGACGGTATAAAGCAGGACATGGACATCCTGGCCGAAGCTCTGGAGTCGATGCGGACCGGACGTCCCACCTCCGTCCGCACCGACGGTCACGCGCCGTGGGGGTTGCGGCTGCCGCCCGCCGCGGGCGCCGGCTTCCACGTGGTGCTGCACGGCTCGTGCTGGCTCGTCCCCGTGGACGCCCCGCACCTGGAGCCGATCCCGTTGAGCGTCGGCGACGTGCTGTTCCTGCGCAGCGGCTCCCGCCACGTCCTGGCCGACCATCCCAGCACCCCGGGCGAGGTGCCGGGACCGGAGCGCTACACCAAGGCTCCGCCGATCGGGTCGGTCGTGCTCGGCGACAGCGGACCGCGCACCACCCTGCTCTGCGGCAACTACCATCTCGACATGGCCAGGCCGCATCCGGTGGTCCGGCAGCTGCCCGAGGTGGTCCACCTGCGCGCACGGCACGGCCGCCATGCCGAGCTGAACGCCGCGGTCCAGCTGCTCGGCGCGGAGCTGGAGAATCCGCGCATCGGCTCGGAAGGCATCGTGCCGGCGCTGATCGACTCGCTGCTGCTGTACATCCTGCGCGCCTGGCTGGAGGACCAGCCCGCCGAAGCCGAGGGCTGGTCCGCCGCGCTCCGCGACCCGGCGGTCGCCCCGGCGCTGGCGGCCATCCACGACACCCCCTCGGCTCCGTGGACGGTCGAGTCGCTGGCCGTACGGTCCGGGCTCTCCCGCGCCGCCTTCGCCCGGAGATTCACCACCCTGGTCGGCGAACCGCCCATGGCCTACCTGACCCGCTGGCGCATGACGCTGGCCGCCAAGCTCCTGCGCGACTCCGACGTCCCGCTGCTCACCGTCGCCGCCCGCACGGGCTACAGCACGGAGTTCGCCCTGGCCAGGGCGTTCAAGCGGGAGTACGGCATCGCCCCCGGCGGCTACCGCCGCCAGGCCAGGGCCGCCTGACGGACTCACCCGGGCGGGACACCGGCATCTCCCGCGACGTCGCCGGAGAGCGAACCGGCCGGCCAGTCACCTGAAGGTCGTTGAGACACGTCAGGCAGGCAGACCTCGGCCTGCCGGGCCTCGTGGGGTCCGGAACGAGGGCATCCGAGCGTGCGGAGAGGCGATCGGTCAGTGATGGGCCGTTGCGATGAGGCGCCGCAGTGCGGCGTGGGCGGGTGGGCCCCACGTGGCCTTGCCGCCCCGGCGCCCGCGGACGCCGGCTTCTCCGATGAGGATGCCGCTGAGGGCGTGTCCCACCGCCCATCCGCGGGCGCGGCGCAGGGTCGCGGCGTCCGGGGCCGGCCGGTAAGCGGCATGGAAGCGGTCGGCGGCGCCGTCCGGCAGCAGGATCCACGCGGCGGCGAGGTCGCAGGCCGGATCGCCGGCGCAGAGGTCGCCGAAGTCGATCACGCCGCAGATGGCGCCGTCCGCGCTGAGGACGTTGGCCGGGTGCAGGTCGCCGTGGAGCCAAAGCGCCGGGCCTGCCCAGCCGGGCGCGGCGGCGGCGTCGTCCCAGACAGCGCGGACGGCGTCCGGGTCCGGGACGAGCCCCAGCTCAGTGGCCGAGGCCAACTGCTTGGCAAACCCTTCAGAGCAGTCGGCCAGCACCCCTCCGCGGTTGAAGCGGCCGGCGGGCGCCTGTTCGGGGGCGGGTTGGTGCAGAGCCGTCAGGAAGGCGGCCAGGACGTCGGCAGCCTCCGCGGCGCGCGTGATCGGAGCGCGGTCGGCAGGCTCGCCCGGCACCCAGGTGGTGACGATCCAAGGTCGTGGAAACAGAGCGGAGGGCTCACCGAGGCGCTGCGGGACCGGAACCGGCAGCGGGAGGCGCGGAGCCAGGGCGGGCAGCCAGATGTGCTCCTTGAGCAGTAACTCGTCCGCGTCCTTCGTCGCCCAGGGCAACCGGACGGCGAGGTCGTCGCCGAGCCGCCAGAGCTGGTTGTCCCAGCCGCGCGCGCCGAGCCGCAAAGGACGATCGGCGAGGTCGGGGTGCTGGTCGCGCAGCAGATCCCGCACCAGCTCCGCGCTGATCTCGATCTCGGTGTGAGTCATGCGGAGCAACAGTAGCCGGATGGCGGCCCGCCGTTCTCTGCCCGGTTCCAGGCTCTGGCCGGCCGGACGGGTGGGAATGCGCGGTGGCGCGCCACAGGTGCCGGCCGGCCTCGGGTTCCCTCAGCGCCACTTCGGCGATCGCATCTCCGTGAGCCACCCCACCGGGAAGGAAGGTCCGAGAGCTGGATCTCCCACCCGACGTACCGGTGACGGCCTTGGGCTTCAGCTCGTGCTGAGCGTTGCGCTCGCCTCAGCGTCGAGCTGGTGGTCCGCCCAGATGTAGCTCTCGGGAAGCAGGTGGGAGATGGGCACCATCCGGAGGCCGTCGTCTGTCCCGACGATCACCTCGAGGGCCGGGAAGTAGTCGAGAAGGACCTGGCGGCAGCGGCCACATGGGGGTACGACGCCCCGGTCTCGGTCACCCACGGCGACGATGGTGTCCAGTTCGTAGGCGCCCTGGGCGGCAGCGGTGCCGATCAGGACCAGCTCCGCGCAGGGGCCTCCGGTGAAGTGATAGGCGTTCACCGCGGTGACGATCCGGCCGTCCCGGGCGCGGGCGGCAGCCGCCATGGTGTGGTTGTCGCCCCGGCAGCGTGTGGCCGCGACGTGCGCCGCCGCCCGGATCAGTTCGTGGTCGACACGGTCGGTCTGTGTGGTCATCTTCTCTGCCTTCTTGCATGGCCAGGTTTCTTGCACGGTCAGGCGACGTCGGCCCTGTCGACGACGAAGCGTCGGCGCCGGTCGTCGACGTAACGGCGGATCATACGGCCCTGCTTCTCGTGACCGGCCCCACGTGAGTGGCGCAGGGTTGGCACTCATCCGTGAAGTGCCGGCCCGCCATGCCGCGATCATCCCCGTCACACTGAGCCCTCGCAGACTCACGCGAAGCGCGTCCGTCGTGAGGACCGTGCTTGTGGGTTCCTGGTCAGGAGGTGGCGGACAGGCGTTCGCGCTGGGGCACGATCGTGTACGCCGGGTCGGCGGCCGAGGCGCGGCCCGCTTCCAGGACGCCGAAGCGTGTGCACAGGGAGCCCGCCGTGAGGGCGAGGCCGGACAGCGTGGTCAGGGCGCGGCTGCGTCCGGCGACGGCCGCGAGCAGCCCCCCTCCGGCCGTCAGCAGGCGGGCGGCCCTCATGAGGCGGCCCGCCCGGCCCTCCCGGTACGGGCGGCCGACCATGCCGAGCCGCCGCTCCATGACCGCGCCCGCCGCCGTCTCCAGGGCTGCTCCCAGCGCGGCCACCGCCCTGGCGGGACCGGCCTGGGCCCGCGGCGTGCCGAGCATGGCGACCGCGCCGGCGGCGGCCATCGCACTGCCCGCGAACAGGAACGGCAGCTCCCGGTACGCCTCGTGCCAGGCGGGCACGGCCGTGTCGGCGATCAGGACGGCGGTGTAGGTGGCGGTCAGCGGGCCGGTCAGGGCGGTGGCCAGCAGGGCCGCGTCCCCGGCGGCGCCCAGCAGGGCCGCGCCTCCGGCGGCGGGCAGGAGCGCGGCCAGGTCGGCGGACGCGGCGGCGGCCGACAGGCCGCTCTGGGCGGCGAGGATCCACGAGCCGACGCTCATCGGCGAGGTGGGCTTGAAGACGC
>NZ_JBFAIA010000290.1:0-6144 GCF_040654455.1 Nonomuraea sp. NPDC050691 | reverse complement strand
GTCACCCCGACCGGGAGCGCCGCGACCGGCGGGGCCGCCCAGGCGGCGCCGCCCGCGAGCGCGGCCGACGCCGTCGAGGACGACATCCTGGACGCGCTGCCCGAGGACGAGCCGCTCGACGACGAGCCCGCCGGTGAGGACCTCGACGAGGACGCCGACCGGCCGAGCCTGCTCGCCGACCCGTTCGGCTTCTCCGCGCGCCGCGCCGACCAGCCGGACGCCGTGTTCCGGCGTCCCGCGGCGATCTTCGCGCCGCTGTTCCAGGCGCCCGACCCGAGCCAGGCCGTACGTCCTGAGCCCGTCCGCGCCGAGCCCGCGCGCCCCGAGCCGGAGCCGGTCGCCGACGCGGACGAGACCGACGAGGCCGGCACCGACGACGACGACGCCTCCGACTCCGACCAGGAGGAGGAAGAGGGCGGCAGCCGCCGTCGCCGCCGCCGCAGGGGCGGCCGGGGCCGCGGCAAGACCCGCGAGCGCGACGAGTCCGACTCCGACGACGAGGGCGACGAGGGCGACGAGGGCGAGGACGAGCAGTCCGAGGAGCAGCAGGAGGAGGAGACCTCCAGCTCGCGCCGCCGTCGCCGCCGCCGCAGGCGCGGCTCCGACGACGGGGGCGCCGAGCCGTCCGGCGACGACCCGCCCAACACCGTCGTCCGCATCCGCGCGCCGCGCTCCGGCCGCGCCTCGCTGGTCGACACCTCCGCCGACGGCGTGCAGAGCGTACGCGGCTCCACCCGGCTGGAGGCCAAGAAGCAGCGCCGCCGCGAGGGCCGCGAGCTGGGCCGCCGCCGGCCGCCGATCATCACCGAGTCGGAGTTCCTGGCCCGGCGCGAGTCGGTCGACCGGATGATGGTGGTGCGCCGCCAGGGCGACCGCACGCAGATCGCGGTGCTGGAGGACGGCGTCCTCGTCGAGCACTACGTCAACCGCGAGGCCAGCCAGTCGTACGTCGGCAACGTCTACCTCGGCAAGGTGCAGAACGTCCTGCCCTCGATGGAGGCGGCGTTCGTCGACATCGGCAAGGGCCGCAACGCCGTCCTGTACGCCGGTGAGGTCAACTTCGACACCGCCGGCCTGGAGGGCCAGCCCAAGCGCATCGAGTCGGCGCTGAAGTCCGGCCAGTCGGTGCTGGTGCAGGTCACCAAGGACCCGATCGGCCACAAGGGCGCCCGCCTGACCTCGCAGATCAGCCTGCCCGGCCGCTACCTGGTCTACGTGCCCGACGGCTCGATGACCGGCATCAGCCGCAAGCTGCCCGACAAGGAGCGCACGCGCCTCAAGAGCATCCTGAAGAAGGTCATGCCGGAGAGCGCGGGTGTGATCGTGCGCACCGCGGCCGAGGGCGCCTCCGAGGAGGAGCTGGCCCGCGACGTCGCCCGCCTGTCGGCGCAGTGGGAGAACATCCAGAAGAAGGCCAAGTCGGCCAGCCCGCCCGAGCTGCTGTCGGCCGAGCCCGACCTCACCGTCCGCGTGGTGCGCGACGTCTTCAACGAGGACTTCAGCTCGCTCGTCGTGCAGGGCGGGGAGGCGTGGGAGACGGTCGAGGAGTACGTGAAGTACGTCGCGCCGCACCTGGCCGAGCGGCTGTCGCGGTGGGACGGCGACCAGGGCGACGTCTTCGAGTCGTACCGGATCGACGAGCAGCTCGGCAAGGCCATGGAGCGCAAGGTGTGGCTGCCCAGCGGCGGCTCGCTGGTGATCGACCGTACCGAGGCGATGACCGTCGTCGACGTGAACACCGGCAAGTTCACCGGCCAGGGCGGCAACCTCGAGGAGACCGTCACCCGCAACAACCTGGAGGCGGCCGAGGAGATCGTCCGCCAGCTCCGGCTGCGTGACATCGGCGGCATCATCGTCATCGACTTCATCGACATGGTGCTGGAGTCCAACCGCGACCTGGTGCTGCGGCGGATGCTGGAGTGCCTGGCCCGCGACCGGACCAAGCACCAGGTGGCCGAGGTCACCTCGCTCGGCCTGGTCCAGATGACCCGTAAGCGGGTCGGGCAGGGGCTCCTGGAGGCGTTCTCGACGCCGTGCGAGTGCTGCAACGGGCGCGGGCTCATCGTCTCCACCGAGCCGGTGGAGATCAAGCCTGAGACGCGCGGCACGCAGGGCAAGATGGCCGTCGAGAAGGCGGTGGCCGACAAGCTGGGCGACAAGGGCGGGGAGAAGGTTTCCGCGGCCAAGGACTCCTCTGGCCGTGATACCGTGACCGGTGCGCTTGATGACGTCCCGGCTGAGGACGACCAGGCCGGCCAGTCTTCCGGCAGGGGGCGGCGACGCTCCCGCCGAGCCAGGTCCGCCGAGTAGCCCCCTGAGTGGCTGCTCGAAGGACTGTCCGACGATCCGTCCGGTTCGCTACGGGCACCGTTAATCCGGTACTCTAGTGGATCGGTGCGTCAGGTGACGTGCCCTGTTGGCGCGCCCACTCGGTTCGTTGGTTCCAGACAGATACGGGTGCGGGCGCAGCACTCGGCAGTCAACGGCCGTTCCGTCCGGGACGGCCGTGGATCGCAACAGTAGACAGTAGAAGGGTTCCGCGGTGTACGCGATCGTTCGTTGCGGCGGCAGGCAGCAGAAGGTCTCCGTCGGTGACGTCCTCGAGGTGGACAAGGTCGCCGGCGAGGTCGGCTCTTCGATTTCGCTGCCGACGGTGCTCGTCGTCAACGACGGCGATGTGACCACGGAGGCGGGCAAGTTCACGGTCAACGCCGAGATCCTCGGCGAGACCAAGGGTCCGAAGATCCGCATTCTCAAGTACAAGAACAAGACCGGTTACAAGAAGCGCCAGGGTCACCGCCAGCGGTACACCCAGGTGAAGATCACCGGTATCGACCAGGCCTGATCGGGAGTTTGAGAGATGGCACACAAGAAGGGCGCGTCGTCCACCCGGAACGGCCGTGACTCCAACGCTCAGCGCCTGGGCGTCAAGCGCTTCGGCGGCCAGCTGGTCAACGCGGGCGAGATCATCGTCCGTCAGCGTGGCACCCACTTCCACCCCGGCGACAACGTCGGCCGCGGTGGCGACGACACGCTGTTCGCGCTGACCGCCGGTCACGTGCAGTTCGGCGTCAAGCGCGGCCGTCGCGCCGTGAGCATCGTCCCGGTCGCGGAGTAACTCGCGGAGTAATCCGCAACCGGAGAGCGTTACCAAGGGGTGGATCGGTTCCTCGATCCACCCCTTCGTGTTTGCCCGGCCCGGCTGGGCCGTGTCCCGCCGGGACGGCGCCGGATGAGCGCTCCCCCTCGGCGGCGGGCGACAGCGGCGACAGGCGCCCGGAGGCCCACGGCGGACATCCGCGGGAAGACTTGGAAAACCCCCTGGACAGGGGGCGTGAGGAGAGGCGGACATGCCGGACTTCGTGGACCAGGTGGTCCTGCACATCAGGGCCGGTGACGGAGGGAACGGCTGCGCCTCCATCCACCGGGAGAAGTTCAAACCGCTCGGCGGCCCCGACGGGGGCAACGGCGGCCGGGGCGGCGACGTGATCCTCGAGGTGGATCCCAACACCGCGACCCTGCTCGACTACCATCGCCGCCCGCACCGCAAGGCCGACAACGGCAAGCAGGGGCAGGGCTCCAACCGCGACGGCGCCAACGGCGGCGACGTCGTCCTGGCCGTGCCCAACGGCACCGTGGTCAAGGACGCCGCCACCGGCGAGGTGCTGGTCGACCTGATCGGCTCCGGCACCCGCTACGTGATCGCCCATGGCGGCCACGGCGGGCTCGGCAACGCCGCGCTGGCCTCCACGAAGCGCAAGGCCCCCGGGTTCGCGCTGCTCGGCGAGCCGGGCGACGCGCTCGACGTGATGCTGGAGCTCAAGAGCGTCGCCGACGTCGCCCTGGTCGGCTTCCCCAGCGCCGGCAAGTCGTCCCTGATCGCCGCGCTGAGCGCGGCCCGGCCGAAGATCGCCGACTATCCGTTCACCACGCTCGTGCCCAACCTCGGCGTCGTCACCGCCGGCGAGACCATCTTCACGGTCGCCGACGTGCCGGGGCTGATCCCGGGCGCGTCCCAGGGCAAGGGCCTCGGGCACGAGTTCCTGCGCCACGTCGAGCGGTGCGACATGCTCGTCCACGTCATCGACTGCGCCACGATGGAGCCCGGCCGCGACCCCGTCACCGACTACGAGGTGATCGAGGCTGAGCTGGAGGCGTACGGCAAGCTGGGCGACCGGCCGCGCATGGTGGTGCTCAACAAGGCCGACGTGCCCGACGCCCAGGAGCTGGCCGAACTGGTCAGGCCGGACTTCGAGGCGCGCGGACTGCAGGTGTTCACGGTGTCGGCGGCCACGCACGCCGGGCTGCGCGAGCTGACGTTCGCCATGGGCGAGTGGGTCGCGGCCGCCCGCGCCAACCGGCCGGTCGAGGAGCCCACCCGTCTGGTGATCAAGCCGCGGCAGCTCGGCGAGACCGGGTTCACGGTCCGCAAGGTCAACGACAACCAGTTCCAGGTCACCGGCGAGAAGCCGGAGCGCTGGATCCGGCAGACCGACTTCACCAACGACGAGGCCGTCGGCTACCTCGCCGACCGGCTGGAGCGGCTCGGCGTCGAGGAGGAGCTGGTCAAGGCGGGGGCCAGCGCCGGCGCCGAGGTGATCATCGGGCCCATGGAGGGCGGCTACGTCTTCGACTGGCAGCCGACGCTGTCCGCCGAGTCCGTCCGGACGGGTCCGCGCGGCACCGACAGCAGGCTCGGCTAGCCGCCGTCCCCCGGAAGCCCCGCGGCTATGGTTGGTCGGTACTCACTGAAATTCCCAGCGCCAGCGGAGAGACGCATCACGGTGAAGGTGAATCAGCCGACGACCCGCGAACGCATCGTCGCCGCCGCCGCGAGGCTCATGGACGAGGCCGGGCTGGCCAAGGTCACCACGAAGGAGATCGCGCGGCTGGCCGGCTTCTCCGAGCCCACGCTCTACAAGCACTTCCGGGACAAGGAGGACCTGCTGCTCGCGGTTCTCCACGACGGCCTGCCCTACATCGACGCCCTGTCCGGCCTGCCCGCGCGGGCCGGGACGGGCACGATCGAGGGCAATCTGACCGACGTGGCCGAGCAGGCGTCGGCGTTCTTCGACCGGTCCATCCCCGTGGGCTCGGCGATCTTCGCCGAGCGCGACATGCTGGCCAAGCAGCGGGCGCGGCTGCGCGAGGCCGGCCTGGGGCCGCACCTGGCCGAGCGGCTCGTGGCCGATTACCTGCGCGCCGAGCAGCGTCTCGGCCGGATCTCGGCGGAGGTGGCCCCGGAGGCGGCGGCCGCGCTGCTGGTGGGGGCCTGCTTCTACCGGGCCTTCGTGCGGGCGTACATGGGGGAGGGCGCGGACTTCACGCCGGACGTCGTCGCGGCCCTGCTCGGCGGCCTCACGCCCGGCCCGTCCACCCGCTGACCGAGGCGCGAGACGGGCGAATGCGGATGCCGGGCCTCGGATAGGCTTCCAGATGTGCGCGAACGGATCAGCTCAGCGTCGAAGGTCGTCGTCAAGGTCGGCTCCTCCTCGCTGACCACCCCTCAGGGGACGATCGACGTGGACCGGGTCGACGCGCTGGTCGACGTCCTCGCCGCGCGCCGCCGTACGGGCACGCAGATCGTGCTGGTCTCCTCAGGAGCGATCGCGGCGGGCCTCGGCCCGCTCGGGCTGTCCGCGCGCCCGCGCGACCTCGCCACGCAGCAGGCCGCCGCCTCGGTCGGCCAGGGCGTGCTCGTCGCGCGTTACACCTCCTCCTTCGCCCGGTACGGCCTGCGCGTCGGCCAGGTCCTGCTGACCGCCGACGACATGATGCGCCGCGCCCACCACGCCAACGCCCAGCGCACCCTCAACCGGCTGCTGGAGCTCGGCATCATGCCGATCGTCAACGAGAACGACACCGTCGCCACCGACGAGATCCGCTTCGGCGACAACGACCGGCTGGCGGCCCTGGTCACCCACCTCGTCCACGCCGACGCGCTGGTGCTGCTGTCCGACGTGGACGCCCTCTACGACGGCCCGCCGAGCCGCAGCGGCTCGCGGCGGCTGGCCGAGATCCGCGGACCCGAGGACCTCGTGGGCGTCGAGCTGGGCAGGAACGGCGCGGCCGTCGGCACCGGCGGCATGGTGACCAAGGTGCAGGCGGCGCGCATCGCCACCGGCGCGGGCGTGCCGGTGGTGC
>NZ_JBFAIA010000289.1:0-6210 GCF_040654455.1 Nonomuraea sp. NPDC050691 | reverse complement strand
CCGGCGCCACCCCCGCGGAGGCCGCGCGATGACCCACCACGCCTGCGCCGCCACCCCGGGCGGAGGCCGCGCGATGACGCGCCGCACGCCGTCCGGTCCCGCCGTCACGGGCGGGATCGGCGCCCCGTCCCCCACCCGATCGGAGAGTCGCCGATGAGCACCGCGACCCTGTTCGACCTCAGCTTCTACGCCGCCGCGCCGTTCTGGGCGCTGATGATCCTCGCCCCCGCCTGGTCGGTCACCCGCAAGGTGGCGGCCTCGCCGCTCATCGTGCTGCCCGCCCTGGTGGTGAACCTCGTGCTGCTGGTGCCGGTGCTCGGCGCGGTCTGGCCGGTCGTGACCAGGCCCTCGCTGGCCGGGCTCACGGCCCTGGTCGCCACCCCCGAGGCGCTGGCCGCCCTGTGGGCGCAGATCATCGCCTGGGACCTGTTCCTCGGCCGGTGGATCTACCTCGACAGCCGGGAGCGGGGCGTGCACCCTCTGCTCATGGCCCCGGTCATGATGCTGACGATCCTGCTGTCGCCCCTCGGATTGCCGGTGTACCTCCTCCTGCGCCTGGCATACCGGGGCAACAACTCTGATACCCCCTCGGCTACCCCCGTGATCCGTACCATGGCGTGAGAAGGAAGCCCCCCGGTTAGGATCAAGAACATCTTCATAGAAGATGCCAGTGATCGCCCAGATCCGGGTATATACGGCTGGGAATGGACTGCAGGAGGCCCCCATGCAGGTCAAGAAGGTAGCCACGTATGTGCTCGTGGCCTTCGTGATCTTCTACCTGTTCAACCGGCCGGCCGAGGCCGCGTCCGCGGTCAACGGCGTGTTCGACGGAATCGTCCATGGAGCCAATCAGTTGGCCGTCTTCTTTACCAATGTTCTAACGTGAGCTGGCCTCCTGTCTGCGTCAGACGCTTCCCCGTACCCCGGGAACGTGTTACGCAGACAGGATGAGAGATCGCCCGACCGCCACCAAGATCAACCAGCCTGATCCTCACGTGCGGCGCGTCCTGGAGCGGGCCGAGCTCGAAGGCGTCGAGCTCATCCGCTTCCTGTACGCCGACCACGGGGGCGTGATCCGCGGCAAGGCGGCGTCGCGGACGCGGCTGGCCGAGCGCCTCACCACGGGCATCGGGCACACGGTGGCCATGATGGCGATGAACATGCTCGACCAGTTGCAGGACGTCGAGCACATGGGTCCGGTGGGCGAGGTACGCATCGTCCCGGACCCGGCGACGTACGTCCCGCTCCCGTACGCACCGGGCGCCGCCGCGATGCTCTCGGATCTGCGGCGGCAGGACGGCTCCCCCTGGGACGCCTGCCCGCGCACGTTCCTCAAGGACGCGGTGGAGGCCCTGGCCGCCGAGGGCTACACGCTGATGGCGGCCTTCGAGCCGGAGTTCACCCTGGGACGACGCCTGCCCGACCCCACGGGCGGGCCCGACCGCGTCGTGCCGATCGACGACACCCTCTGCTACGCCGGCACCGGGTTCGACACGGCGCACGACTACACGATCAAGCTCGTCCGGGCGCTGGAGACGCAGGGGCTCCGGGTCGAGCACTACCATCCCGAGCTCGGGCCGGGCCAGCAGGAGCTGTCGGTACGCCACGCCTCCGCGCTGCGGGCCGCCGACAATCATGTCCTCTACCGCGAGACCGTCCGCGGCGTCGCGATGCGCATGTCGATGTGGGCCACGCTGGCCCCCAAGCCGCTCGCCGGACAGGCGGGCAACGGCGCCCACCTGCACCTGTCGCTGTGGCGGGACTCGCGCAACGTCTTCGCCGACGGCGGTGAGGAGCTGGAGTGCTTCGTCGGCGGGCTGCTCGCCCACCTGCCCGCCTTGACCGCGCTCACCTGCGGCACGGTCAACTCCTTCCGCCGCCTGGCGCCGCGCACGTGGGCCGGCGCGTACGCGGTCCACGGGCCCGACAACCGGGAGGCGGCCGTGCGGATCTGCTCGCCGCTGGGCGAGAGCGGCGAGCCCAACCTGGAGCTCAAGCCGTCCGACTCCTCGGCGAACCCGTACCTGTCGCTCGGGGCGGTCATCCACGCCGGCCTCGACGGGCTGCGCCGCAAGCTCGACCCGGGCGAGTCGGTCGACGTGGACCCCGACACCCGGCCGGGACGGTACCCTCGGCTGCCGGCGTCGCTGAACGAGGCGCTCGACGCGCTTGAGGCCGACGAGGTGCTCATGGAGGCGCTCGGCCCGCTGCGGCGCAGCGCCTACCTGGCCGTCAAACGCTCGGAGGCCGCGGCGTTCTCGGCCATGGACGAGGCGTACGAGCTGTTCCACCACATGAGGGTCTTCTGACCCCCGCGCGGCGAGGACGTACGGTGGCGCCATTCCGCTTTACGCGATAGCATTCCATGATTCGGAAAACTCCGGCCACCGGGCCGTCCGAGGAGGAACCGTGAGCGGTACGCAGTCGCCGGTGACCAGCGTCGATCGCGCCCTGCTGATCCTGCAGGAGATCGGCAGGCACAGCAGGGGCATGACCATCGACGAGCTGTCGACCCGGCTGGGGCTCCCGAAGAGCTCGCTGCACCGCCTGCTCGGCGCGCTCAAGCACCGCGGGTTCGCCGCGCAGCCCGACCCCGGCGGGCCCTACTTCCTCGGCACGGAGATGCTCGCGACCGCGTTCCGCTTCTACGAGACCATGGACGTCCGCGCCGTGATCCACCGGCTGCTGCTGCGCCTGAGCGAGGAGTTCGCCGAGACCGTGCACATGGCGACGCTCGACGGCGCCGAGGTCGTCTACCTCGACAAGGTCGAGACGATGCGGGCGATCACGATGACCTCGGTGGTGGGCGGGCGCAACGCCGCGCACGCCACCGGCGTCGGCAAGGCGCTGCTGGCCTGGACCTACCCGACCGACGAGGCGATCAAGGCGTGGGCCGAACGCCACGGGCCGCTCGCCGCGCCCACCCGCTCCACCATCACCAGCCCGGCGAAGCTGGCCGCCCACATGGCGCTGATCCGCGAGCGCGGCTACGCGCTCGACCTGGAGGAGAACGAGCCCAGCGTGCGCTGCGTGGCCGCCCCGGTGTTCATGGGCAAGCCCACCCCCGTGGCCGCGGTGAGCGTGACGGCGCTCAAGGACCGCATGCCGCCCGCCCGCATGGAGGAGATCGGCGCGAGCCTGCTCAAGGCCATCGCCGAGTTCTGACCCCGCCCCCGTCCGGTCCGGTCTCCGCGCGTCTCCCACTTGGAAGATCGTTCTGCATCACGGAATGAGGTTTGGATGATTGCCCTGAGGTGCCCCCGCGTGGCCGGCCGCTCCCGGAGGGGCCGATGACCAGAGTGTCCGAGCCCGAGATCGTCGCGGTGCCGCCGGCGCGGCTCGGCGAGGGCCCGCGCTGGGACGGGCGCACCGACACGCTGCTGTGGGTGGACATCCCGGCGGGCCGGGTACGCCGTCTGGACCCGGCCGACGGCTCGCACGCGGTGACCGAAGTGGGGCAGCCCGTCGGGGTGGCTGTCCCCCGGGCCGCCGGAGGGCTGGCGCTCGCGGTGCGCGACGGCTTCGCGCTGGCGGACGAGCCCGTCTGGGACGGATCGGCGCCGAACGCCCTGGAGGTGGTGGCGCCGGTGACCGCCGCCGAGCGTCCCGGCAACCGCATGAACGACGGGGCCTGCGACCGGGCGGGCCGCTTCTTCGCCGGCACCAAGGCCGAGGACGACACCCCCGGCGCCGGCGCGCTCTACCGGCTCGGCCCCGACCGCCGCGCGGAGCAAGTGCTGGACGGGGTCGGCATCTCCAACGGCATCGCGTGGAGCCCGGACGAGCGGCTGTGCTACTACGTGGACACCCTCACCAACCGGGTGGACGTCTTCGACTACGACCCCGGCAGCGGGCTGCTCGCCGGACGGCGGACGTTCGCCGAGATCACGCGGGGCATGCCCGACGGCATCGCGGTCGACGCGGCCGGCCACGTGTGGGTCGCGCTGTGGGACGGCGGCGCGGTGCTGCGCCTGCGCCCGGACGGGCGGGTGGACCTGACCGTCGTGATGCCCGTCCGCAACGTCACGAGCTGCGCCTTCGGCGGCCCGGGCCTCACCGACCTGTACGTGACGACCGCGTGGGACGGGACTGCGGGCGGCGAGCTGCTGCGCTGCCGCACCTCCGTCGAGGGCGTCCCTGCCAACCCCTACCGCGACCACGCCTGACCGCCCTCCGGCCCCCTCTCCGCGCCGGCCCGCCTCGGTCTCCTCCGTCACCTCTCCGCGTCCCTTGCCGTGCCGTGCCTCGCTACCCGGCAGGGAAGCCGCGGCGGGACGTGGGCGGGGTGGGACGCGGGCCGGACCCGGGACCTGACTGCCGGTCGCGGTGGGACGGCAGGCCGCCCTCGCGAGACGGCAGGCCGACCCTGGTGGAATGGCGGGACGGCCCTGGCGGGATGGCGGGACGACCCTGGTGAGACGGCGGGACGGCCCCGGTGGGACGGCCGGGGCAGGGGGCGGCGGGGCGGGGGATCGGGGGGGGCGGCAGGGGACGACGGGGCGATCGCAGGGCGGGTCAGCGCGGCTCTGGGGTGAGGGGCTCCGGGGTGAGTAACGCCTTGACCGGGGTGGCGCGGCCGTTCATGAGGGCGGTGAACACCTCGGCCCCCTCCTCCAGCGGGAAGGTGTCCACCCAGCTCAGGTCCCACGTGCCGATGAGGTCCACGGCGGCGGCGAAGTCGGCGTCCCGGTAGGCGAAGGAGCCGAGCACCCGCTTCTCGCCCCGCACCAGGGCGGCCGCGTCGAACCCGGCGTCGCTGTCGGCCAGCCCGAGCCAGACCGCGGCCCCGCCGGGGCGCAGGAGGGCCAGGGACTGCTCGTGGGTGACGGCGGCACCGACCGCGTCGAAGATCACGTCGTACTCGCCGGACAGCCGGTCGACGGCGGCGTCGGCGCCGAGCCGGGCCGCGGCGGCCAGGCGCTCCGCGGAGCGGTCGGCCACCTCGACCCGGGCGGCGCCGCCCGACACGGCGACCAGCAGGCAGGCCAGGCCGATGGCGCCGGCCCCGATGACGCCCACCCGGGCGCCCGCGGGGGCGCCGGCCAGCTCCCAGGCGTGCACGGCGTTGGCCGCGGGCTCCACGACGCCGGCGGCCGTCCAGCCGAGGGCGTCGGGCACCGGGACGAGGGCCCCGGCGGGCACGGCGACCCGCTCGGCGAACGCGCCGGGCGTGTGGACGCCGACGATGCGCCGCTCCCTGCACACGTTGCGCAGACCGGCGGCGCACAGGTCGCAGCGCCCGCACGACAGGATCGGATTGATGACCACCCGGCGCCCGTCGTCGGTGTGCCCGGCGAACTCGTGGCCCATGACCAGCGGCGGCACGCGGAAGCCCGGGGTGCGCACGCCGTGCAGCTCACTGCCGCAGATGCCGGAGGCGGCCACGTGGACCAGCACCTCGCCGGGGCCGGGCTCGGGCTCGGGCACGTCGCGCATCTCGACGACGCCCGGCGCGGTGAACACCACCGCCCTCATCGGGTGCCGTCCACGACGGGGTTGCGCAGGTCGCCGATGCCTTCCACGCTCACCTCGACCACGTCGCCGGGGCTCAGGGAGCGCGGCGGGTCCATGAACGCGCCGCAGCCCCACGGGGTGCCGGTGAGCACGACGTCGCCGGGTTCGAGGGTGAAGGAGGCCGAGCAGAACGACAGCAGCTCGGCGACGCCGAAGAGCATCTCCGCGGTGCTGGAGTCCTGCACGGTCTCGCCGTTGACCACGGTGCGCAGGCGCAGCGCCTGCGGGTCGCCCAGCTCGTCGGGGGTCACGACGGCGGGCCCGAGGGGACAGAAGGTGTCGAGGCTCTTGCCGCGCGTCCACTGGCCGTCGGCGAACTGCAGGTCGCGGGCCGAGACGTCGTTGGCCACGGTGTAGCCGGCGACCCCGGCCAGCGCCTCGGCGGGGCCGGCGTGGCGCAGGGGCGTGCCGATGACGGCGGCCAGCTCGACCTCCCAGTCGACGCTGCCGGTCAGCCCGGAGTCGATGACGACGGGCTCGCCGGGGCCGATCACGCTGGAGGGGAACTTGGCGAACATCAGCGGGCGGGCGGGCTTGTCCATCCCGGTCTCGCGGATGTGGTCGAGGTAGTTGAGGCCGATGGCGACGATCTTGCCCGGGCGCATCGGCCACCTGGCCCGCGCCTGGCTCGGCGAGGAGTCGTCGGCCATCTGGAGCGTCATCGCGATGAGCCAGTGGCAGTCGGTCGGCTACACC
>NZ_JBFAIA010000288.1:0-6212 GCF_040654455.1 Nonomuraea sp. NPDC050691 | reverse complement strand
GCCGGCGGCGCCGGATTCGTCCGGCGTGCCCGCGCGCCCACGAGGCGCGGCCAGGCGTCCGACCGGCGCCGCGCCGGGCACGGGCGGACCGGCGGGCCCCTCCCGTGCGCGGGCGATGACGCGCGCGCACTATTTCCCGCCCTTCGGGGAACCAGAGGCCTGGCTATGAACATGTATGGCAAACCCTCACAAAGGAGTGAGAGCGACATGCCGCTCGACGAGGCCAAGCTCGACGAGGCCAAGGACGAGTTGCTCCAGCGAGCCGCGCAGAGATACGCGGCCGTGAGCGACGACACCAGTCCCGAGGAGGCACTGGGCCTGCTGCGGGTCTACTACCGGCACGTGGCGCCGGAGGACCTGCTCGACCGCGGTCCCGTCGAGGTGTACGGCCCCGCGATGTCCCAGCGACGGCTGGCCGCCGTGCGGCCGCAGGGCCGCGCGACGGTCCGGGTCCACACCCCCACGGTGGCCGAGCACGGCTGGGACCCCGGCGCCTCGGTCGTGGAGGTGGTCACCGACGACATGCCGTTCCTGGTCGACTCGGTCACGATGGAGCTCGACCGGCACGACATCGGCATCCGCCTGCTCGTCCACCCCCAGATGCGGGTGCGCCGCGACATGACGGGCCGCATGCTCGGCCGTGGCCAGGAGGACGTCACCGGCCAGCTCATGGTCGAGTCCTGGATGCACATCGAGATCGACCGGCAGTCCGACCCGGAGGCGCTCAAGCGGCTGGAGGACGACCTCCAGCGGGTGCTGACCGACGTCCGGCACGCGGTCGAGGACTTCTCCAGGATGCGGGCGCTGGCCGAGCAGACCGCCGAGGACCTGTCGATGAACCCGCCGCCGCTGGAGCCCGCCGAGGTCGAGGACAGCCTCGACCTGCTGCGCTGGCTCGCCGACGGGCACTTCACCTTCCTCGGCTACCGCGAGTACCGCCTGGAGAGCACCGACGAGGGCGACGCGCTGCGCGCGCTGCCCGGCACCGCGTTCGGCATCCTGCGCGACGACAAGATCGGCTCGGAGAGCTTCTCCGTGCTGCCGCCCGAGGTGCGCGCCAAGGCGCGCGAGAAGCGGCAGCTCATCATCACCAAGGCCAACTCCCGGGCCACCGTCCACCGGGCCGCCTACCTCGACTACATCGGGGTGAAGCTGTTCTCCCCCCAGGGTGAGGTCGTCGGCGAGCGCCGCTTCCTCGGCCTGTTCACCCACGTGGCCTACAACGAGTCGATCTCCCGGATCCCCGTGCTGCGCCGCAAGCTGGCCGCACTGCTGGAGATGGCCGGGTTCACCGCCGACAGCCACGACGGCAAGGACCTCATCGAGATCCTCGAGACCTTCCCCCGCGACGAGCTGTTCCAGACCTCGGTCGAGCAGCTCCTGCCGATCGCCCTCGGCGTGCTGCGGCTGCGCGAGCGCAAGCAGGTCAAGCTGTTCCTGCGCCCCGACGACTACGGCCGCTCCATCTCCTGTCTCATCTACCTGCCGCGCGACCGCTACACCACCCAGGTGCGGCTCAAGATGCAGGAGGTGCTGCTGAAGGCGCTCGGCGGCAGGTCGATCGACTACAGCGCGATGATCGGCGAGTCGGCGCTCGCCCGCCTGCACCTGGTCATCCGCGGCGAGCGCGGCAAGCAGCTCCCGCAGCCGGAGGTGGACGTCGAGCAGCTGGAGGCGCGGCTGGCCGCGATCACCCGCTCCTGGGCCGACGACCTGGCCGTGGCGCTCACCGGCACCGTCTCCGACGAGGAGGCGCCCCGGCTGGTCCGGCGCTACCAGCAGGCGTTCCCCGAGGGCTACAAGGCCGACTTCACGCCCGAGACGGCCGTCGCCGACGTGCGCCGGCTGGAGCGGCTGTCCGCCGGAGGCGACGGCAACGCCGTCGACATCGACCTGTACGTGCCGGACGACGCCGAGGAGGGCGAGCGCCGGCTGAAGATCTACAAGGTCGGCGAGCCCATCTCGCTGTCCAAGGCGCTGCCGCTCATCCAGCGGCTCGGCGTCGAGGTCGTGGACGAGCGCCCGTACGAGATCGACACCTACCGGACGGCCGCCCCCGACTCCGCCGCCGCCCCCGCCACGGGCGACGACACGCGCACCTGCTGGATCTACGACTTCGGCCTGCGCTTCACCGCCTCCGAGGCGGCCACGGGCGACGACGTCAAGCGGCTGTTCGAGGACGGCCTCCTCGCGCTGTGGCGGGGCCGCATCCAGGCCGACAACTTCAACGCGCTGATCCTGCGCGCCGGACTGACCTGGGAACAGGTCGAGATCCTGCGGGTCTACGCCAAGTACCTGCGCCAGGCCGGCAGCGCCTTCTCCGAGCGCTACATGGAGCGGGTGCTGATCGGCAACGTCCGGCTGTCGCGGCTGCTGGTGAGCCTGTTCGAGGCCCGGCTCGACCCGCGGCGCCCGCAGGACGCGCGCGACGACCTGGCCGACGCCCTGCGGGAGGAGGTCCTCGCCTCGCTCGACGAGGTCGCCTCGCTCGACGAGGACCGGATCCTGCGGGCGTACCTGGAGATGATCCAGGCGACGCTGCGCACCAACTACTTCCAGAGCGTCGACGGGCACCGCAAGGACTACATCTCCCTGAAGCTCGACTCGCAGGCGATCAGCGTGCTGCCGCTGCCGCGGCCCAAGTACGAGATCTTCGTGTACTCGCCGCGGGTCGAGGGCGTCCACCTGCGCTTCGGCAAGGTGGCCCGGGGCGGCCTGCGGTGGTCCGACCGCATGGAGGACTTCCGCACCGAGATCCTCGGCCTGGTCAAGGCGCAGATGGTGAAGAACACCGTCATCGTGCCGACCGGGTCCAAGGGCGGCTTCGTCGTCAAGCGGCCCCCGGCGTCCGGCGCCCGCGAGGAGATGCTGGCCGAGGGCGTGGCCTGCTACCGGACGTTCATCTCCGGCCTGCTCGACGTCACCGACAACCTCGTCGACGGCAAGGTCGTGCCGCCGGCCGACGTCGTCCGGCACGACGGCGACGACCCCTATCTCGTCGTGGCCGCCGACAAGGGCACCGCGACGTTCTCCGACATCGCCAACGGCGTGGCCAAGGAGTACGGCTTCTGGCTCGGCGACGCCTTCGCCTCCGGCGGCTCCATCGGCTACGACCACAAGGCCATGGGCATCACCGCCCGCGGCGCCTGGGAGTCGGTCAAGTACCACTTCCGCACCACCGGCGTCGACGTCCAGACCACCGACTTCACGGTGGCCGGCGTCGGCGACATGTCCGGCGACGTGTTCGGCAACGGCATGCTGCTGTCGCGGCACATCCGCCTCGTCGCCGCCTTCGACCACCGGCACATCTTCATCGACCCCAGCCCGGACGCGGCCACCTCGTTCGCCGAGCGGCAGCGCCTGTTCGAGCTGCCCCGCAGCTCGTGGGCCGACTACTCGGCCGAGCTGATCTCGGCGGGCGGCGGCGTCTTCCCGCGCACCGCCAAGTCCATCCCCATCACCCCGCAGATGCGCGAGGCGCTCGACCTGCCGTCCGGCGTCAACTCCATGGCGCCCAACGACCTGATCAGCGCCATCCTGAAGGCGCCGGTCGACCTGCTGTGGAACGGCGGCATCGGCACGTACGTCAAGGCGAGCGTCGAGTCCCACGCCGACGTCGGCGACAAGGCCAACGACCCGCTGCGCGTCGACGCCACCGAGCTGCGCTGCAAGGTCATCGGCGAGGGCGGCAACCTCGGCTTCACCCAGCTCGCCCGCATCGAGTTCGCGCTCAACGGCGGCCTGGTCAACACCGACTTCATCGACAACTCCGCGGGCGTCGACACCTCCGACCACGAGGTGAACATCAAGATCCTGCTCGACCAGGTCGTCCGCGACGGCAAGCTCACCGACACGCAGCGCAACGAGGTCTTCACCTCGATGACCGACGAGGTCGCCGACCTCGTCCTGCGCGACAACTACGCGCAGAACGTGGTGCTCGCCGCCGCCCGCTCCCAGGCCGTGGAGATGCTCCACATCCACGCCCGCTACCTGCGCCGGCTCGAACGCGACGGGCTGGTCAACCGCGAGCTGGAGTTCCTGCCGTCGGACAAGACGCTGGCCGAGCGCCGCCAGGCGCGGCTCGGGCTCACCGCGCCGGAGTTCTCGGTGCTGCTCGCCTACACCAAGCTGGTGGTGGACGCCGAGCTGCTCGCCTCCGACCTGCCCGACGACCCGTACCTCGCCTCGTGGCTGGTGTCGTACTTCCCCTCGGCGCTGCGCGAGCGGTTCCGCGAGTACATGGACGCCCACCCGCTGCGCAGGGAGATCATCACCACCGGCGTGGTGAACGAGCTGGTCAACTCCATGGGCACCACGTTCATGTTCCGCTTCGCGGAGGAGACCGGCGCCTCGACGCCCGACATCGTGCGCGCCTACCTCGTCGCCCGCGAGGTCTTCGACCTGACCAGCTTCTACCGCCAGGTGGAGGCGCTGGACAACGTCGTGGACACGAGCACCCAGATCGCCATGCTGCTGGAGGCGCGCAAGCTGGCCGAGCGGGGCACCCGGTGGCTGCTCACCAACCGCCGTCCGCCGCTGGACCTCGCGGGCGCGGCCGGGTTCTTCGTCAAGGGCGTCAACGGCCTGCTCGCGCACATCCCCAAGCTCCTCACCGGCCCTGACCTGGCCGCCTTCGAGGAGCGCCGCGACGCCTTCGTGGCGCGGGGCGTGCCCGTGGACCTGGCCGAGCGGGTGGCGGCGATGGTGCCGGCCTACTCGACGTTCGACCTGGTGGAGATCTCCTCGGTCACGGGGCGGCCGGTCAACGAGGTGGCCGAGGTGTACTTCGACCTGGCCGACCGGCTCCAGCTCGCCCGCCTCAGGGAGCGTGTCATCTCCCTGCCGCGTGACAACCGGTGGAACTCGATGGCCCGCTCGGCGCTGCGCGACGACCTCTACGCCGCGCACGCCTCGCTCACCCGCGACGTCCTGACGCACAGCACGCCGGGCCTGTCGCCGGAGGAGCGGCTCGCCCTGTGGACGGAGGCCAACTCGGCCGCCGTGGGCCGGGCCCGGCAGACGCTGTCGGAGATCTGGGAGAGCGACAACTTCGACCTCGCCACGCTGTCGGTCGCGCTGCGCGCCGTCCGCACGCTCGTCGCGACCAGCAACCTGCCGCACGTGGAGGAGTGAGACCGCCGCACCATGGAATGCCTCGGGCGGGCCGCCCGCCCGAGGCGCCGCGCGGCTCGGGGACTACTCGCCCGAGGCTCGGGTGAGCCCGCCCTCGTGGGCGATGACCCGGGCCGCGGCCGGGGCCGACGCCGGCGGCACGACCGCGGCGTACTGATGGGTCTCGGTGAGCTTCAGCGTGCGCCGGACCTTGTCCTTCTCCTCGCCGCTGATCGCCCACTGGGCGTTCTCGGGCACCGGGATGAACTCCTTCTCGGCCGTGCGCGTCGTCGTGGTCGTGTTGCGCGACAGGGAGTACTGGATCAGCGCGCCGCCGTCGCGGGTCCGCAGCGCGTAGACCGGGTAGTCGTTGCCGCTGAAGATCGAGTCGTAGCTGAGCCCGAACGTCACCTTGGCCTGCCTGCGCTCCTCGCTGATCTCGTCGGCGAAGGCGGTGGTGTAGCGGCCGGGCGCGATCAGGCCGGCCGTCGGCCCGGTGGCGCCCGCCTCGGCCACCGTCGCGTGCAGCGGCCCCATGTACTGCGGGCTGATGGTCACGCTCTTGTCGTCGGGGGCCAGCGCCGTCGCGTAGCCCTCGGCGTCGAGCTGGACCGGCGGCGGATCCTGCCCGTCGAGCAGCCGGGTCACCGCGCCGATCTGCCACCCGGCGCCCTTGACGAAGGTCAGCAGCGTCGGATGACCGTCGCGGGTCACCAGGGCGGTGAACCACGGTGGGGACGACCGGTCGCCGGCGGGGAAGCGGGGCACGTACAGGACGGGCGAGCCCCACTCGTAGCGGGGGGGATGAAAGTCCGTGGACTGGAAGGCGGCCGTGGTGAGCTGTGCCTCGGCGTCGCGCGTGTTGCCGAGCGCGTCGCGCAGCGTGCCGTCGCGCAGCAGGGGCGCCGCGGCCCGCAGCACGTCGTCGGTGGCCGTCAGGACGGAGAACACCTGGCCCGCCTCCGCGCGGGTGACGAGGGGCGGCGGCTGCGCCGGCGTGGCGGTCGCCGGGTCCCAGTTGGCCGACAGCATCGAGACGATGACGCCCTCGCCGGCCTTGATGCTCGCCCCGCCGATCTCCACGTCTTCGGTGGCCACCC
>NZ_JBFAIA010000287.1:0-6472 GCF_040654455.1 Nonomuraea sp. NPDC050691 | reverse complement strand
CGGGACGGTGGCCACCTCGTGGCTGTTGCCCGGGTTGTGGTGCGTCTGCGACAGCGGCCCGCACCCGGCCACCAGCACACGGGCGCGCCGGCGCCGAAGGACCAGTCGAGGTCGTCTGCGCGCAGCTCCACGCCGCGCAGGTCCGCTCCGAAGAACCTCAGGGTACGCGGGGTGACCTGCTCCAGCAGGAGGCGCACCCGCTCCTCGGGGACCCGGCGGCCGACCCCGGCGGCGACGGTGATGTCGAGGCCGTGGACCACGTCGTGGCCGAGCGCGGCCGGGAGCCCGCCGACCGGCGGCCTCCAGGGGTGGCGCGCGTTGTCCCGGATCGCGGCGACCAGCTCGGCCGTGGACATGGCGGCCGCGTCCTGGCGGGCCCGCCGGTCGGTCATCCGGTTCATGCCGCCACGCGCCTTGACGAGTTCGAGCGCCATCCGGGGCAACGAGAAGCGGAAGCCCAGCGACATGTGCGCCGCGACCTCGCGCACGCTCCAGCCGTCGCACAGGCTGGGCACCTCCCACAGGGCGGGCGGGAGGTCCTCCAGCATGTCGGCCAGTTCCCGGCGTTCGGCGGCGATGGCGGCGGCGACGTCCATAGTGGTGCTCCTATCGGTGGGGTCGGGGGGTCACGATGCGCAGCAACATCCCGAGCAACTCCCCAACATTCATAAGGAGATTACGGTAATAATCTCATTATGAGAATGACACGAGCGGAGGCCAAGGAGCGGAACCGGCGGGCGCTGCTCGACTCCGCGCGCCAGGTCGTCTCCAGGAACGGCCACCGGGCCACGCTGGAGGAGATCGCCGAGCAGGCGGGGCTCACGACCGGCGCCGTCTACTCGCTGTTCGGCAGCAAGAACGGCCTGCTGATCGCGCTGCTCACCGACTACCTGGGCCCGCACTACGAGGACCTGGAACAGGCCGTCCCTCCCGGCCTCGGCCTCGCGGACGCGGTCGGCGCCTTCGCCCGCCACTACCGCCGCCTGTGCGACGACCCCGACGCACTGCGTCACCTGTCGTTCGAGATCAGCCTGCAGGACCTGGCCCTGCGCGACCCGGGGCTGCGGCCCAGGTTCGCCGCCTCCGTGCGGGCCCACGAGGAACGGCTGACCGCGTTGTTCGCCGGCCGCGCGCACGACGGGGCCGCGCTCAGCCCGCGCCAGGCTCAGCGCCTGGCCACGGCCCTCCGGGGCCTGCTCGTCGGCCTCAGCCAGGGGGTGGTCCTCGGCCTGATCGCCCCGCCCGCCGAGCGGGACGGCTCACAGCAGGACGTCTCCGAGCAGGACGCGGCCGAGCAGTACGCCTCCGAGCAGTACTTCGCCGACGCCGCCCGCGCGCTCATCGCCCCGTCCGTGCTCGGTCCCCCCTGACGCGCCGGTCCATGATGTGCTGGCGTCAGGGCGTCAGGGCGTCAGGGCCTGGTCAGGGGGATGATCCTGCGGAGCTTCCCGCCCGGCGACTGCTGCGGCGGCTCCTCGGCGCGCTCCAGCGTGACGTCGCCGGCCTTGTGCTCGGCGAGCAGGTGGGCGATCTCGCGGCGCACCGTCCGCCACACGGCGTCGGCGCCGTCGCCGTCGCCGGCCCGCAGGCGCACGGGCAGGGTGGTGGGCGCGGTCTGGACGATCTGGAACCGCTCGACGCCGGGCGCCCGCAGGTCACGCGGCCCCAGCCCCCCTCCGGCGCGTGACCCGAGGGCGGTGTGCACGGCCATGCACCGCTCGTCCAGCACGAACAGGCCGCGCACTCCGCTGGTGCCGGAAGTGGTGGCCACCATGTACCGCCCCTGGAACGCCTCCCCCGCCCGCGCGGGGTCGGCCACGAACTCCTGGACCCGCTCCAGCGTGATCTCGCGGTCGGTGACCCAGTCGTCGAACCGGGCCATCAGCGCCTTCTTGTCGGTGACCGGGAGCAGCGCCGGGTCGTCGACCCGCTCCGGCAGGCCCTGGTACAGCTCGCGGTAATAGGGCGAGTGCGCGCGGGCGTGGGCCACCATCTCGGCCAGGCGGGCGCGCCGGCACGGGTGACGCCGGGGCCGGGTCGCGTCCTCGTCAGGTGGTTTCGCGTCAGGTGTTCCGCGTCCGCGGTGCTCGTTCCCGCGTGCTCGCGTCCGCGGTGCTCGCGTCAGGGGCCTTCGGCGGAGGGCCGCACCGAGAGCAGGCCGCGCGCGGCGATGTCGAGACCGCGCCGGGACGCCTCCCACATCTCGTCCTGCGTGCGGCCGAGCCGGACGCTCGCCAGGGTCGTCTGCTGGATGGCGCCCATCAGGGAGCCGGTCATGGCCGCCGCCGTGATCGGGTCGAGCTGCCCGGGGAACGCCTCCACCAGCGCGTCGGCGATCCGCTGCTGGATGTCCAGCAGCACGTACAGCCCCTTCGCCTGGAGGGCCGGGCTGGTCAGGACGAGCCGCGACCACGCCGACAGCTCCTCGGGCTTCTTCGGGGTGACCTCGGGCCGGCGGTGGGCGGCGTACTCCTGGACCATCCGCACGAGCACCTCACCCGGCCCCTCGTCCGGGTGGCGCCGGACGATCGCCCCCAGGAGCAGGTCGTGGACGTGGTCCATGTCGGCGAACAGCACGTCGTCCTTGCTGCGGAAATAGTTGAAGAAGGTCTTGGGGTCGACGTCGGCCGCGGCGGCGATCTGCGCCACCATGGTCTCCTCGTACCCCTGCTCGACGAACAGCGCGACGGCCGCTGTGGCGATCCGCTGCCTGGTCAGCCGCTTCTTCCGTTCGCGCCGCGACTCCTCCATGACCACGAATACACGCTCGCCAGAAACTTCCAGCAACTGGAAGATTCTATGGAATGGCAGAGTCGTGGCCTACGAGTGATCTTGGGCTGGCATTCTCAGGCGCCATGATCCGAACCTCACTCGCCGTCGCCTGCCTGGTCCTGCCGCTCGCCGGCTGCGCGGGGGCGGCCGGCTCACCGGACGCGCCCGGACCGGTCTCGCCCGTGCCCGCGGCCGCCCCGCGGACGCCGTCCGCCGAGGAGACCGCGAGCGCGGGCGCGCAGCGGTATCACGCCACCGAGCTGCGTCCCGGCGACTGCATCGAGCCCATGCCCACGAACTTCATGGTGACCGTCGTCGCCTGCGACGTGCCGCACTCGGCGGAGTTCGCCACCACGTACGTGCTGGCCGACGGACCCTGGCCGGGGGCGGACATGGACCGGCTGGTGGACGACGGCTGCTCGCCCAGGATGCGCGTCAAGGAGTCCGAGCGGGACGTCGTCGGCCTGCTGGGTCTCACACCGGCGCAGGCCGACTGGCCCCGGCACAGGACCGTGTACTGCCTCGCCGTGCCGCTGGACGGCGAGAAGATCACCGAGCGGGTGATCAAATAGCGGCTAGAAGTCCATGTCGCCGCCCGGCATCCCGGCAGGGGCGGCCGGGGTCTTCTCCGGCTTCTCGGCGATGACGGCCTCGGTGGTGAGGAAGAGCGCCGCGATGGAGGCGGCGTTCCGCAGCGCCGAACGCGTCACCTTGGCCGGGTCTATGATGCCCGCCGCGAACATGTCCACGTACGCGCCGGTCACCGCGTCGAGGCCGTGGCCGGGATCCAGGCCGCGCACGCGCTCGGCGACCACCCCGCCCTCGAGGCCGGCGTTGACGGCGATCTGCTTGAGCGGCTCCTCCAGAGCCTTGCGGACGATCGCGGCACCGGTGGCCTCGTCGCCGCTCAGCTCCAGCTTGTCGAACGCCTTGGCGCCCGCCTGCAGCAGCGCCACGCCACCGCCGGGGACGACGCCCTCCTCGACGGCCGCCTTCGCGTTGCGCACGGCGTCCTCGATGCGGTGCTTGCGCTCCTTGAGCTCGACCTCGGTCGCGGCGCCGGCCTTGATGACGGCCACGCCGCCGGCCAGCTTCGCGAGGCGTTCCTGGAGCTTCTCGCGGTCGTAGTCGGAGTCGGTGCGCTCGATCTCGGCGCGGATCTCGTTGACGCGACCCGCGATGGCGTCGGGGTCTCCGGCGCCGTCGACGATGGTGGTCTCGTCCTTGGTCACCACGACCTTGCGGGCGCGGCCGAGCTGGTCGAGCGTGGTGCTCTCCAGCTTCAGGCCCAGCTCCTCGGCGATGACCTGGCCACCGGCGAGGACGGCGATGTCGCCGAGCATGGCCTTGCGGCGGTCACCGAAGCCGGGCGCCTTGACCGCCACCGACCGGAGGACGCCCTTCATCTTGTTGACGATCAGCGTGGCCAGCGCCTCGGCCTCGACGTCCTCGGCGATGACGAGCAGCGACCCACCCGCCTGCACCACCTTGTCGAGCAGCGGCACCAGGTCCCGGTTGGCCGAGATCCTGCCGCTCACGACGAGGACGTAGGGGTCGTCCAGAACCGCTTCGAGCCGGTCGGAGTCGGTGACGAAGAGCGGGGCGAGGTAGCCCTTGTCGAAGCGCATGCCCTCGGTGAGCTCCAGCTCCAGACCGAAGGTGTTGCTCTCCTCGACGGTGATGACGCCTTCCTTGCCGACCTTGTCCATCGCCTCGGCGATGAGCGAGCCGATCTCGGGGTCGGCGGCGGAGATGGAGGCGGTGGAGGCGATCTGCTCCTTGGTCTCCACGTCCCTGGCCAGGGTGGAGAGCTCCTCGCTGACCCGCTCGACGGCGGACTCGATGCCCTTCTTCAGGGCCATCGGGTTGGCGCCGGCCGCCACGTTGCGCAGCCCCTCGCGCACGAGCGCCTGGGCGAGCACGGTGGCCGTGGTGGTGCCGTCGCCCGCGACGTCGTCCGTCTTCTTGGCGACTTCCTTGACCAGCTCGGCGCCGATCTTCTCCCACGGGTCCTCGAGCTCGATCTCCTTGGCGATGGAGACACCGTCGTTGGTGATCGTGGGGGCGCCCCACTTCTTCTCCAGCACGACGTTGCGGCCCTTGGGGCCGAGGGTCACCTTGACGGCGTCGGCGAGCCGGTTCATTCCGCGTTCCAGGCCGCGCCGGGCCTCCTCGTCGAACGCGATCATCTTCGAGGTCATCGCTGCTCCTGCTCATGATGGGGGTGTGCCGGGACGGCGCCCGCGACGGACGGCCCCCGGCGCGCAGGGCATGCCGATGGACCTCGCCCTCCCGGCACACCCGTGCGGTTGGCACTCTCCAGGTGTGAGTGCCGGGCGTCTCCCGCACTCTACCCACAACTTGCGCGACACGCATCAAGTGCGCGCCACGCAACATCGATAGAGTGTCCCCATGAACGACGACGCCATGGATCTCCGGGCGCGCAACAAGCGGGCCACCCGGGACGCGATCAGCCACGCCGCGCTGCGCCTGGCCATCGAGCAGGGCCCCAGCGGGCTGGCCCTCGTCCGCGTCCATGACATCGCCACGGCCGCGGGCGTCTCTCCCCGTACGTACAACAACTACTTCTCCAGCAGGGAGGAGGCCATCTGCGCCCTGCAGGCCGACCAGGCGAGACGCGCGGGGCAGGCGCTGCGCTCGCGGCCCGGCGACGAGCCGCTCGACCGGGCCGTCGTCGCGGCCATGGTCGAGCTCTACACCGACCCCGAGCCCGACCGGGCCGGCCTTCGCATGATCATGTCGACGCCCGAGCTGGAGGGCGAGGCGCTGAAGGCGTTCACCATGGCGGAGGGCCCGCTGGCCGAGGCGATCGCGGCGCGCACCGGCACCGACCCCGCCCGCGACCTGTTCCCGGCCGTCACGGCCGCCTCGGTCGCCGGCGCGATCCGCGTGGCCGGACGCCACTGGCTCGCGCCCGGCAACAGCGACTCCTTCGCCACTGTCCTGACCCGCGCCCTGTCCTGCGTCTTCCCCGCCACCCCGCCGTCCTGACGCTTCCCCGGCGTCCCGGCGGGGCCACGCTCCCCCTTCTCCCTGCGGCTCCCTGCGGCATGTCGCGGCCCGGAGGGTTCATGAGGCCGGGACCTGCCGTCCAACCGTCATGCCCGGCGGGAGGCAGTCCTGGATCCCGCCTGGCCGGCACCCCGGCCGGGCCGGCACACCCCGACGGCGCCTCGTTCCTTCGCGGGCCCAGTGCCGGCCCCCTGTGAGCAGGCGGGTTGCGCGGGAAGGGGATGATCGGCCACCATCGTCGGCATGACGAGTGGAAAGGGCGGTCTCCGCCCAGGCCGTTGAGGCCCACGGTGCCGGCCCAGGAGCCGGCCCACGACATCGACATCCCCATCGACGCCCGCGCCGCCGCGTTGCAGGCGCGTCTGGAACCCCTCCCGTACCCGCTGCGCATGCGGGCGCTGGCCCTCCACGCCCGCCGCCTGGCCGGCACCCCGCACCTGCGCGTTCTCCTCGATGAGCTGTCCGCACAGGACCAGTACGCCCGGCGCACGGCGCTGCACCTGGCCATGGCGGCCCGCGACCTCGGACACATCGAGCAGGTCCTCGCCGGACCAGACCTGGAGCTGCGGCGCGCAGGGCCGGCCCCACCCGCAGTTGAGATCCAGGCCGTCGACCGGGCTCAGCCCGACGATCGGCGAGGCGTCCGGCGTGACGTCGACGACGCCGC
>NZ_JBFAIA010000286.1:0-6479 GCF_040654455.1 Nonomuraea sp. NPDC050691 | reverse complement strand
CGCCTCGGGCGACCCGCCGCCGGCCGCCCTGGCGCCGGTGGCCCGGGCCGTGTGGGGCGACCGGCCGATCACGGCCGTCTACCGGGAGCGCAGCCGCACCCTGGAGCCGTACGGGCTGGTCCTGAAGGCGGGCGTGTGGTACCTCGTGGCCCGGATCCGGGCGCGGTTCCTCACCTTCCGGGTGGACCGCTTCGGCGCGGTCGAGCCGCACGAGGGCGCGTTCGCGCGGGACCCCGGATTCGACCTGGCGGCGTTCTGGGCCGGGCACGCGGCGTCCTTCGCCCGCTCGCTGCTGCGCGAGACGGTCACGCTGCGGCTGACGGAGGCCGGGGTGCGGATGCTGCGGCACATCGCCGACCCGGCGGCGCTGGACGACGCGCTCGCCTCGCTGCGGCCCGACGGCACCGTGCGGCTCGGCGTCGAGTCGGTGGCCGTGGCGTACAGTCAGGTCCTGCGCTTCGGGCCGGAGGCGGAGGTGCTGGAGCCGCCGGAGCTGCGCGCCCTGGTCGCGAGCGCCGCCGCCCGCATGGCGAGGCTGTACGAGGGGAATGCCTCCTCCTAGGAGGGCGCTCCGCGGGACGTGATCGACCGTTCGGCGCGGCGGTACGACCATTCGGCGATCCGTGACCTGCCCGGAACACCGGCCTGTCTAAGGTGCGGGGTCGAGAGCTGCCTCTCCTCACTTCCAAGGAGACCGCCTTGCCCGATGACAAGAGTGACCGCAGCCCCTGGTACTGGCTGCTGCTCGTGCCCATCGTCATCCCCCTCATGACGTTCCTGTACAACGCCGACGAACCACGGCTGTTCGGCTTCCCGCTCTTCTACTGGCTGCAGATCGCCTTCATCGCCCTCGGCGTCGGGACGACCACGCTGGTCTACCGGATGACGAGGAGGCGGCCATGAGCCTGCACATGACCGAGATCGTCATCTTCACCGCGCTGTTCCTGCTGGTCAGCGGGATGGGCTTCGTCGCCGCCCGGTGGCGCCGCCCCACGGACCTGGCCAGCCTGCACGAGTGGGGGCTCGGCGGGCGCAACTTCGGCTCGTGGATCACCTGGTTCCTCATCGGCGGCGACCTGTACACCGCCTACACGTTCGTGGCCGTGCCCGCGCTGCTGTTCGGCGCGGGCGCCGCCGGGTTCTTCGCCGTGCCGTACACGGTGATCACCTATCCGATCGTGTTCCTCGTCATGATCCGGCTGTGGTCGGTGTCGCACGTGCACCGGCTGGTCACCCCGGCCGACTTCGTGCGCGCGCGCTTCGGCTCGCCCACCCTGGCGCTGCTGGTGGCGATCACCGGCATCCTGGCGACCATGCCGTACATCGCGCTCCAGCTCGTCGGCATCGAGGCCGTGCTGAAGACCATGGGCGTGACGGGCAGCGGGTTCCTCAGCGACCTGCCGCTGATCGTGGCGTTCGTGATCCTGGCGGCCTACACCTACCAGTCGGGGTTGCGCGCGCCGGCGCTCATCGCGTTCGTCAAGGACGTCCTCATCTACCTCGTCATCCTGGTGGCGATCATCTACATCCCGGCCCGCCTGGGCGGCTGGGGCGCCATCTTCGACGGCGCCAAGGCCAAGTTCGAGGCCACCCCGGTCACGACCGACGGCTACCTGCTCAACGCCAACAACCAGCTCCAGTACGTGACGCTCGCGCTGGGCTCGGCGCTCGCGCTGTTCCTCTACCCGCACAGCGTCACCGGGGTGCTGGCCTCCCGCAACCGGGACGTGATCAAGCGGAACATGTCGGCGCTGCCCGCCTACAGCCTGCTGCTGGCGCTCATCGCGCTGCTCGGCTACATGGCGATCAGCGCGGGCGTCAAGCCGATCGGCAAGGACGTCAACACGGTGGTGCCGCAGCTGTTCGACAGGATGTTCCCCGACTGGTTCACGGGGATCGCGTTCGCGGCGATCGGCATCGGCGCGCTGGTGCCCGCGGCCATCATGTCGATCGCGGCGGCCAACCTGTTCACCCGCAACATCTACCGCGAGTACGTCAACCGCACACCGACCGACGCCCAGGAGGCGAACGTCAGCAAGGTGACCTCGCTCGTCGTGAAGATCGGCGCGGTGCTGTTCATCCTGCTCATCGACCCGCAGTTCTCGATCGACCTGCAGCTCATCGGCGGCGTGATGATCCTCCAGACGCTCCCGTCGGTGGCGCTCGGCCTGTTCACGCGCTGGTTCCACCGGGCCGGGCTGATCGCCGGCTGGGTCGCCGGGATGGGCGGCGGGCTGCTGATGCTCTACAGCATCCCCAACCCGGCCATCAAGCACGCGCACTTCGGCGGCTCGGCGTTCCCGCTGACCAAGCTCGGCCTCGACACGAAGATCACCGTCTACGCGGGCTTCCTGGCGCTGCTGCTCAACCTGGCAGTGGCCGTCATCGGCACGCTCGTCGCGCGCGCGGCCAAGGCTCCGGACGGGCCCGACGCGACCCGGCCCGGCGACTACACGGCCGACGAGGGCGACCCGCAGGTCAAGGACATCAAGCTCACCGGATCCACGTGATCCTCGCCGCGTCTCACATCTCGGGACGCCCGTCCTCATTTAGGCCAAACCGTAATACTCGTGACATTGGGCTTAATACCCCAGTGAAGCTAATCTCCTGCCGTTGACCATGAAGTCAGGAGCCGGTCAGACGACCGGCTCCTGCATCCGTTCACGCGGATACGGCTTAACGGAGGGGTCGAGTGACAACCCGGGAACCCGGGCAGCCGCGCAGCGACCGCAGTCCATGGAACTGGCTGCTCGTCCTGCCCATCGTGCTGCCCCTGATGACGTTCCTGTTCAACGCCGACGAGCCCCGGCTGCTCGGCTTCCCGCTGTTCTACTGGCTGCAGATCGCCTTCATCGCCGTCGGCGTCGCCTGCACCACGATCGTCTACAGGATGACCCGATGAACGGGCACACGACCGAGCTGGTCATCTTCACGCTGCTCTTCCTCGTGGTCAGCGGCATGGGCTTCGTGGCCGCCCGGTGGCGGCGGCCCAAGGACATCGAGAGCCTGCACGAGTGGGGCCTCGGCGGCCGCAACTTCGGCTCGTGGATCACCTGGTTCCTCGTCGGCGGCGACCTGTACACGGCCTACACGTTCGTGGCCGTGCCGGCGCTGGTGTTCGGGGCGGGCGCGCTCGGCTTCTACGCGCTGCCGTACACGGTGGTCGTCTACCCGCTGGTGTTCCTGGTGCTGGCCCGGATGTGGTCGGTGTCGCACGTCCACGGGTTCGTCACGCCGGCCGACTTCGTCCGGGCCCGCTTCGGCTCGCCGACGCTGGCGCTGGTCATCGCCCTGACCGGGCTGGTGGCGACCATGCCGTACATCGCGCTCCAGCTCGTCGGCATCGAGGCCGTGCTCAAGGCCATGGGCATCACCGGCCACCTGCCGATCATCATCGCGTTCGCCATCCTGGCCGCCTACACCTACCAGTCGGGCCTGCGCGCGCCGGCGCTGATCGCGTTCGTCAAGGACACGCTCATCTACATCGTGATCCTCGCCGCGGTCATCTACATCCCGGCCAAGCTGGGCGGCTGGGGCACGATCTTCGACGCGGCCAAGGCCAAGTTCGACGCCACCCCGGCCCCGGCGGACGGCATCACGCTCACCGCCGCCAACCAGCTGCAGTACATCACGCTCGCGTTCGGCTCGGCGCTGGCGCTGTTCCTCTACCCGCACAGCCTCACCGGCGTGCTCGCCTCGAAGAACCGGGGCGTGATCAAGCGGAACATGGCGGCCCTGCCCGCCTACAGCTTCCTGCTCGGCCTCATCGCCCTGCTCGGCTTCATGGCCATCGCCGCGGGCACCAAGCCCGTCATCGGCGCCACCGGCAAGCCGGACACCAACACGATCATCCCCCGGCTGTTCGACCAGATGTTCCCCGACTGGTTCACCGGCATCGCGTACGCGGCCGTGGGCATCGGCGCGCTGGTGCCGGCGGCGATCATGTCGATCGCGGCGGCCAACCTGTTCACCCGCAACATCTACCGGGAGTACATCAACAAGCAGGCCACCGACGCCCAGGAGGCCAAGGTGTCCAAGCTGGTGTCGCTGGTCGTCAAGGTCGGCGCGGTGCTGTGCATCCTGCTCCTCGACCCGCAGTTCTCCATCGACCTCCAGCTCATCGGCGGCGTGATCATGCTGCAGACGCTGCCCGCCGTGGGGCTCGGCCTCTACACGCGCTGGTTCCACCGGGGCGGCCTCATCACCGGCTGGGCGGCGGGCCTGGCGGCCGGCATGTGGATGCTGTACCTCATCCCGAACCCGGCCAACGGCAAGGCCCACTTCGGCGGGTCGGCGTTCGCGCTGAAGAACCTCGGCCTCGACACCCCCATGACCGTGTACGCCGGCTTCCTCGCCCTCGCGGTCAACCTCGTGGTCTCCGTGCTGGCCACCCTGGCCTTCCGCGCCGCCAAGGTGGCCGAGGGCGAGGACGCCACGTCCCGCGACGACTACTTCGCCGACGAGGGCGACCCCAAGGTCAAGGACCTCGACCTGTCGGCCGCGCACTGACCTGTCCCACTCAGAGGCCCGTCTCCTCCGCGGAGGCGGGCCTCTCGCCGTCCTCCGGGCCCGTCGAAAACCCGTTGCGCACGGCCGCGCACGAACCGCACGCTGGAGCGGTGGTCATCCTGAAGGCGACGCGCCTGGCGAAGAGGTTCGGGCCTGTGACGGCCGTCCACGACGTGAGCATCACCGTGGCCGAGGGCGAGGTGGCCGCGCTGCTCGGCCCCAACGGCGCCGGCAAGTCCACCACCCTGCACATGCTGCTCGGGCTCATCACCCCCGACGCGGGCACGATCACCCTGTTCGGCATGGAGCTGGCGCGGCACCGCATCGAGGCGCTGAGCCGGGTCAACTTCGCCGCCAGCTACGTCGACCTGCCCGGGCCGCTGCTGGTGCAGGAGGTGCTCGACGTGTTCGCCCGCTTCTACGCCGTACGGCGGCCCAAGGAGCGGGTGGCCGAGATGATCGAGCTGCTGGAGCTGGGCCCGCTGCGCCGGCGGCGGGTGATGGACCTGTCCTCCGGTCAGCGCACCCGCGTCCAGCTGGCCAAGGCGCTGGTCAACGCGCCCCGGCTGCTCGTGCTGGACGAGCCGACGGCCAACCTCGACCCCGACGCCGGCGACCGGATCCGCGGCCTGCTGTCGCGGGTGGCCCGCGACAGCGGCGCCGCGATGCTCATCACCTCCCACAACATGCGCGAGGTCGAGCGGATGTGCGACCGGATCCACTTCGTGGCCGAGGGCCGCGTCGTGGCCGCCGGCAGCGCCGCCGAGCTGGCCGGCCACTACGGGGCCGAAGACCTGGAAGAGGTGTTCCTGAAGGTGGCACGCGGATGACGGCACTCCCCATCCCCCCGGCCCCGGCCCCGGGCCCGAGCCCGGCTCTGACGCTGGCCCCGCTGAGCTTCGCCGCCCGGCGCAGCCGCGTCCTCGGCGTGGTGCGCCGCGACTTCGCCGCGCTGCGCCGCAGCCCGATCCGCATCTTCGAGATCCTGTTCTGGCCGACGGTCGAGCTGCTGCTGTGGGGGTTCGTCACGCTGTTCCTCCAGACGCAGCGGGTGCCGTTCGTGGTGGCGTTCCTCCTCGGCGCGGTGCTGCTCTGGCAGGTGCTGCAGAAGGCCAGCAACGAGATCTCCATCGCCTTCCTCGAGGACGTCTGGTCGCGCAACCTGCTCAACGTGCAGGTCAGCCCGCTGTCCAGCACCGAGTACCTGGTCGGGCTGGTGCTGTTCTCGCTGGGCAAGGTGCTCTTCGCGGTCACGGTGATGGCCGGGCTCGCCTACGCGCTCTACGGGTTCGGGGTGACGAGCCTCGGCGTGGGGCTGGTGCCGTTCATGGCGGTGCTGCTCCTGCTCGGCTGGTCGCTGGGGCTGGTCGGCATCGCCGCCGTGCTGCGCTTCGGCGAGAACGCGCAGGTGATCGCCTGGTCGCTGGCGTTCGTGGTGCAGCCGCTGGCCGGGATCTTCTACCCGGTGTCGGTGCTGCCGGCGCCGCTCCAGGCGGTGTCGTGGTTCCTGCCCGCCTCGCACGTCTTCGAGGGGATGCGCACGGTGATGTCCGGCGGGGCCGTGCCCTGGGACCGGCTGGCGTGGGCGGGCGCGCTCAACGTCGTCTACCTGGCGCTCACGCTCGGGCTGTACGCGTGGGCGCTCGGCTACGCCCGCCGGCACGGCAAGCTGTCCCGCTTCGGCGACTGATCAACCGTCCCGCCGGGCCGCGGTCCGCCCGCCCCCTCGTGCCGAGGCGTCCTCCGGCCGCACGTTCTCCGGGGCCCTCGGACTCCGCCGTACGGGCGGGGTCCCCCGATCGCGCCGTACGGACACGGTCTCCCGACTCCGCCGTACGGGCAGCGACGAGGCCACCAGGAGGAGCCCGAGCAGCGCGTACAGGCCCGTCGCCCCCGCCAGGGCGCCCGGCGGCTCGCCCGCGGGCGGCAGGAGGCGGGGCAGCCGCCCGGCGAGCTCCACCGCGAGCTCC
>NZ_JBFAIA010000285.1:0-6575 GCF_040654455.1 Nonomuraea sp. NPDC050691 | reverse complement strand
GCCGCGTGGTAGGCGTCCAGGTCGGCCCGCTCGGGCAGCCGCCCGGTCTCCGCCGCCCGGGCGAGCACCTGTAAGTGCGCGCCGAGCAGGTCGGCGGGCACCCGGGAGGCTGCCATCACACTCCTACGTCGCGCCTGTCGAAGGCGAGGACCGCGGTGAGGGCGAGCACGGCCGTCGCCCCCGCCAGCACAAGGTAGTCCCCGGTCGGCAACCCCTCGTAGAGGGGCCTGCCGTCGGCGTAGTAGTGGAACGGCGAGACCCCCCTCAGCCAGGAGACGGCGGCCACGTCGCGGCCGACGGTGACGACCATGTACCCGAGCACGGCCCACACGCCGAGCACGGCCGAGGCGGCGGCCTTGCGCCCGGTGGCGGCGCCGACGGCGAGCGTCACCGTGCCGAAGAACAGGGCGAGCAGGTAGAGGCCGGTGTGCGCGGCCAGGAGCCGGCCGAAGGGGACGTCGATGCCGACCTGCCGGGTCATCGTCCACACGACCGCGAAGGTCACGGCGGTCACGGCGAGCAGGCCGAGCGCCAGCGCCGCGAACCGCTCCAGCACCACCCGCCTGCGCTTCACCGGCAGGGCGACGACGAGCTCCAGCGTGCCGGCCTCCTCGGGCCCGGCGATCGCCCGGTTGGCCAGGATCATCGCGCAGACGAGGAACAGCATCGGGACCAGGAGCTGGTAGACGACCGTCTGGAGATAGCCGGTGCCGGTGGCGATGTCCTGCATGCCGCCCATGAGGTCGCGCAACGCGCTGGGGTACTTGGCCAGGGCCTGGGCGCTGTAGGTCTGCGGGTCTTCCTTGATGCTGCCGTAGATGCCGAGGTACATCGTCAGGAACGCGCTGAGACCGATCGTCCAGCCCACCAGGGCCCGCAGGTCGTCACGCAGACTCTTGATGATCATGGTGTGCGCCCTCCTCGCTGTAGTAGGTGAGGAAGATCTCCTCCAGGTCCGGCTCGGCGCTGACGAGGTGGACGACCGTGAACCGGGCGGCGGCCTTGACCAGCGCGTCCGGCCGGCCGTCGATGGTGCAGCGGACGCCGGCGCCCTCCACGCGCAGGTCCCGCACGCCGGGCAGCCCCTCGAACGCCTCGCGCGGCACGGGCGCGTCGAAGTGCAGCTCGACCCGGCGCACGGCCTTCTCCCGCAGCGCGGCCACGTTCTCCACCGCGACCAGGCGCCCGGACCGTACGATGCCGACCCGGTCGGAGACGTGCTCAACCTCGGCCAGCACGTGTGAGGACATGAGCACCGTGCGGCCGGAGGAGCGCACCTCCCGCACCATGGCCAGGAACTCCTGCTGCACCAGCGGGTCGAGCCCCGAGGTCGGCTCGTCCAGGATCACGAACTCCGGCTCGTGCATGAACGCCTGGATCAGCCCGATCTTCTGCCGGTTGCCCTTGGAGAGCTTGCGCATCGGCACCGACAGGTCCGCGTCGAGCCGTTCGGCGAGCTCGGCGACGCGGCCCGGCGGCACGCCGCCCCGCATCCTGCCCAGGAACGCCAGGTAGTCGCGGGCCCGTTCGCGGCCCTCCAGCACCAGGTCGCCGGGCAGGTAGCCGATCCGCGCCCGGATCGCCGCCTCGCCGGGAGGCGCCCCGAGCACCCGCACCCGGCCGCTGGCGGGCCGGATCAGGTCCATCAGGAGCCTGATCGTGGTCGTCTTGCCCGCGCCGTTCGGCCCGAGGTACCCGAAGACCTCTCCCGGCTGGATGTCCAGCGTGAGATCCTCCAGGCCACGACGCCTGCCGTAGTACTTGCTGAGCCCTTCGGCCTGCACCACTGCCGTCATGCCGCCATGGTGACGGCGGAGGCCGGGCGGTGTCAGGGCGCGAACCCGGCAAGCGGGCGCGCGCCTCCTTTCCGGCCCCCGGCAATCAGGCGAGGGACTACGGGACGGGGTCGGGCGCGCCCGGCGGGAGGAAGGGCAGCTCCGGCGGGCCGTGCTCGATGAGGCGCAGCAGCGCGTCGGTGTCGAGATGCCGCTCGACGAGGTCGCCCAGCGCGTCGAGGCGCTCCTCGCGCAGCCGGGCGAAGTCCGTTCCGGGGGCGGGCGTGAAGTCGCGTCCTGCCTCCCGGGCCACGTCCGCCAGGAAGGCGCGGCGGAAGCCGTCGTTCTCCAGCGCGCCGTGCCAGGTGGTGCCCCAGACGTTCGCGACGCGGCAGCCGTCCAGGAACGGCTCGCCGCCCTCGACCGCCGCCACGCCGTGATGGATCTCGTACGCGGAGACAAAGTGGCCGTAGGCGTGGCCGGAGGGCCGGCCGAGCACCTTGTCCGCGGCGAACGCGAACCGCGCGGGCAGCATCCCGAGCCCGTCCACCCGCCCGGCGCCCGACTCGACCTCGTCCACGATCTCCCGGCCGAGCATCTGGAAGCCGCCGCACACGCCGAGGATCGGGCCCTTGCGCGCCAGCAGCGCCGCGGCCAGGCCGGTGCGGCGCAGCCAGGCCAGGTCGTCCACCGTGGCCCGCGAACCGGGCAGCACCACCAGGTCGGCGTCGTCGAGGTCGGCCGCGGCCGTGACGAACCGCACCACCACCCCCGGCTCTGCCGCCAGCGCGTCGACGTCGGTGAAGTTCGACATGCGCGGCAGGCGGACCACGGCCACGCGCAGCGTCTGCCGCCCGTACGGCTCGCGGGTCGCGGACGGGCGCGCGTCCAGGGCCAGGGAGTCCTCGACGTCCAGCCACAGGCCGTCCGCCCACGGCAGCACGCCGTAGACGTCGCGGCCCGTCAGCCCCCGGAGCTGGTCGAGCCCGGGCTGGAGCAGCTCCGGCGCGCCGCGGAACTTGTTGACCACGAACCCGGCCACCAGCGCCTGGTCGGCCGCCTCCAGGAGCCCGACCGTGCCGTAGAACGCGGCGAACACCCCGCCCCGGTCGATGTCGCCCACCACGACCACGGGCAGGCCGGCGGCCCGGGCGAGGCCCATGTTCGCCAGGTCGCCGCGGCGCAGGTTGATCTCCGCCGGGCTGCCCGCGCCCTCGCAGACCACCACGTCGTACCGGCTCCTCAGCCGGTCGAGCGAGCGCAGCGCGGTGGCGCGCAGCATGTCGCGCACCCGTCCGTACTCCATCGCGTCCACGTCGGCGACCGGCCGGCCGAGCAGCACGACCTGGCTGCGCCGGTCGCTGCCCGGCTTGAGCAGGATGGGGTTCATGTCCGCGTCAGGCTCGATGCCGGCCGCCTGCGCCTGCATCGCCTGGGCCCGCCCGATCTCGGCGCCGTCGGTCGTGACGTAGGAGTTCAGGGACATGTTCTGCGCCTTGAACGGAGCCACGCGGACTCCTTGACGGGCCAGCCACCTGCAGATTCCGGCGGTGACCACGCTCTTGCCCGCGTCGGAGGTCGTCCCCGCCACCAGCAGCGCACCCCTGACCGCCCGCACGCTTCGCACGCCCGGATCCTCCCACATCTTCCCATTCACCAGGAGGTGGGAGGGGTGGGGCTCAGCTCGCGACGCCGCTGAGCTCGTTGGGCGGCTGCGGCAGGGTCACGGTCCTCAGCGTCCTCCCGGCCTCGATGTCGACCTCGTGCAGCCGCCGGGTGGCCGGGTCGGACACGTACGCCAGGCGGTCGCGAACGAAGACGGCGGGCCGGGGCCGCTGCCACTCCATCGGCTCCTCCCACGGGCCCGTCACCGCGATCCGGCGCGTCACCTTCCCCTTGACGGGGTCGATCACATGGAGGTGGCCGTCGGTGCCGAGAACCAGGGCCTCACCGCGCGGGCCGCGCGCCAGCGACCGGAACGTGTAGCTCGCGTCCAGCTTCACCAGCCGCAGCCGGCCGGTGGCGGTGTCGATGAGCGAGACCTGGCGGGGACGTTCGAGCTCGGCGTCGGGGTCCTTCTTGTAGTCGCCCAGCACGATCGGCGAGGCGTCGGAGCCCGCCTGGTTGCCGATCCGGCCGTACGCGTCGGGGCTCTTCACCTTGGTGATCCGCCCCTGGCGGTAGAGGAGGACGCCGTCCTCGCAGCCGACGACCACGGCCTCGCCCTGGGCGGTGGCCTCGCCGTGGACGCCCGGGCAGTCCTCGTTGCGGGCGATCTCCTTGCGGGAGGCGTCGAGGACGACGATGCCGGTGCGGCTCTCCTGAGTGCCCACAGTCACGACCAGTTCGCCGCCCTGCAGCCGGATCGCGACGCCGTGGTGCGGCGCGGCGGCCGTGTAGACCTCGCCCTCGGGCAGCCCCTCGGCCAGCCGGGCCGGATCGAAGATCGTCACCTGGCCGGTCCCGTCGGAGAAGAGCACGGTCCGGCCCGCGTGCCGGACCACGTGGCCCGGCTCGGCGCCCTTGAACTCGTCGTCCTTGAGCAGGGCGGAGCCGGCGTCGAGGACGCGGAAGCCGGTCGCGGTGGAGACCAGGACGTGGCGGTCGTCGCCGGCGGGGTTGACCCGGTTGAAGCCGGGGAGCCTGATGTCGCGGGCGACGCTCAGCCGCTCGCCGTCGATGACGTACAGGCCGCCGTCGTAGGTGACGACGAGGGGCGCGGCGACCTTCACCGGCGCCGGGACGGCCGGCCTGGGGGTCGCGGCCCGCGTCGTGCCACAGGCGGTCAGGGTGATCGCGGCGGCCAGCAGGAGGGGGATCATTCGCATCAGGGATGCCCTTCTTCGGTTCTTCAGTTCTTCGGTGTCTTGGGAGGTCAGCGGGGGGTGAGCGCGTCGGCGACGGCGCCCGCGTTGGCGCGCATGAGGCCCGTGTACGTGGCCGCGTCCTGGCCGGGCGGGCCGAGCGACTCGGTGCGCAGGGCGACGACCCGCACCCCGATGCCGGTCTCGCTCGCCAGGACGCGGGCGAGCCGGTCGGGCTGGGACACGCCGGTGAAAATGGCCGGCACCCGGGCCGCGCGGATCGCCCCGGCCAGCGAGGCGAGGTCCGACGCGCTCGGCGAGGCCAGCGCGGTGCCGCTCGGCACGACCGCCCCGACGACCCGAAAGCCGTACCGGGCGGCGAAGTAGCCGAAGACGTGGTGGTCGGTCACCAGGGCGCGCCGGCCGGCGGGGACGGGGGCGAGCCGGCGTTCGATCCAGGCGTCGAGCGCTTCGAGCTCGGCCCGGTAGGCGGCGGCGTTCGCGCGTACCTTGGCGGCGTCCACGCCGTCCACCTCGGCGACGACGCGGGCGGCGACGGCGTCCACGATCCTGATCACGCGCCGCGGGTCGGTCCAGACGTGCGGGTCGGGCTGTCCCGCGCGGTCCCCGCCCGCGTACGGCAGGGGCGCGGCGGCGTCGCCGGCGGCGAGCGTGGGCACGCCCGCTTCCCTGGCCGCCTCGACGTGGCGCAGCACGCCTTCCTCCAGGCCGAGGCCGTTGTGGACGACCAGTTCGGCCCGTTCGACGAGCGCCGCCTGCCGGGCGGACACGCCGAACGAGTGGGGGTCGGCCCCCGCCCTCATCAGCACCGTCACCTCGGCCTGGTCGCCGACGACGCGGCGGGTGACGTCGCCGAGGATGTCCGTGGTGACCACCACCCCGGGGCCCCGCCCGGTGGCCACCCCGCATCCGGCGAGCAGCAGGACCAGGACCGCCACGATCGCCCTCATCGGCCCGTCTCCACCATGTGGCCGGGCGTGAACCCGAGCCGGAACGTCCGCGCGCGCCGCAGCCCGTCCCGGTAGTCGATCTCGTGGACGGTCCGGCCGGCCGGGTCGTTGACGTACGCGCGGCCGGTGTCGACCTCGATCACGGCCCCTCGCGTCTGTCTCAGGAGGCGGGTCCGGGCCAGTTCCTCGCCGGAGCGGTGGTCGTAGGAGCGCAGGACGCCGTCCGGGGAGAGGGCGAGCACCGGGGCGCCGTCGCCGGCGGCGCTGACGGCGGTCACGGGGCCGGTTCGCAGCCGCGTCCAGGAACGGCGCGTGACGTCGAGCACCCAGACCCCGGCCTGTTTCTCAGCCGGCTTACCGGCCTGTCTCTCGGCGGGGGCCGCCAGGACGGTGCCGCCGGGGCGGTGGCCGAAGCGCCGCACCCGCAGCCCTCCGGCCGGGTACGGGATCTTCACGCCGTCGAGCCCGCGGGCCGCACCGGTGACCAGGAGGACGCCGTCGGCGCACCCGAACACCACTCCCCGGGGCGTCAACGCCTCGCCCTCCGGGGCTGGGCAGGGCTCGCCGATCACGCCGGCCGGGGCGCCGCCGGGCTCCCGGACTCGTACGAGGCCGTCGCCGGGGACGAGCAGCCGCTCCCGGTACGGCACCGCCACACCGTCCCTGACCGGCACGCCGTCCTTGACCGCCACGGCGTCGCCGGCCGGGCGCAGCTCGCCCGCGTCGAGGCGGGCGCGGTCGAGGAGGTGGCCCGTGCCGGGCGTGGTGCCCAGGTCACGCGGGGTGGTCCGGTAGTGGTGCACGTGGTCGCCGTGGTCCACGGTCCAGGCGCCCCCGTCGATGACTCGGGTGGCGGCGCCGTCGCGGGTGGTCAGGTAGGCGCGCCGGCCGTCGGTCCTGACGCGGCCGACGTCCGTGACGCCGGTGGCGATCCGGGTGGCCTGGCCGGTGACGAGGTCGAGGAGGTGGACGTTCCCGGCGGCCGTGTCGGCCAGCACCAGGCGCGGCCGCGCCTCGGCGGTCTC
>NZ_JBFAIA010000284.1:0-6658 GCF_040654455.1 Nonomuraea sp. NPDC050691 | reverse complement strand
CGGCGCCCGCGCCTGCCGCGCCTGGTGCGCGCCAGGGGGCCGCGCCGCGCCGTCGTGGGCATGCTCACGGGCTGCGTGCAACGGGAGTTCTTCCCGCAGGTGAACGCCGCCACCGCCCGGGTGCTGGCGCTGGAGGGCTGCGACGTGGTCATCCCGCCGGGCCAGGGCTGCTGCGGCGCGCTCAGTGTCCACTCGGGGCGCGAGGACCAGGCCAGGCGGCTGGCCCGCCGCACGATCCGCGTGTTCGAACGGGCCGGGGTGGACACCGTGGTGGTCAACGCCGCCGGCTGCGGCTCGTCGATGAAGGAGTACGGCGAGCTGTTCGGCGCGGAGCCCGCCTTCCGGGTCCGCGACCTGTCGGAGTTCCTGGCCGAGCTGGGGCCGGTGGCGACGCGGCATCCGCTGCCGGTCGTCGCGGCCTACCACGACGCCTGCCACCTGGCCCACGCCCAGGGAGTGCGGTCACAGCCGCGCGCCCTGCTGGCCGCGATCCCGGGGCTGGAGCTGCGGGAGGTGCCCGAGGCGGCGATCTGCTGCGGCTCTGCGGGCACGTACAACATCTTCCGGCCCGAGGCCGCCCGCGACCTCGGCGACCGCAAGGCCAAGGGGGTGGCCTCGACCGGCGCAGAGCTGCTGGTGTCGGCCAACCCCGGCTGCACCATGCAGATCGCCGCGGCCATGCGCCGGGCCGGGGCCGCGATCAGGGTGGCGCACACGGCCGAGGTGCTGGACGCCTCGCTGCGCGGGGTGCCGCTGTGACCGAATCCGGTGTAAAGGACGGGGGTACCGGCGCGTGAGCGTGCAGTCGATCGAGCGGGCGCTGGACGTGCTGGAGAGCCTGGCCGAGCACGGCGGCGCGGCCGGCCTGTCGGAGATCGCCGCCAAGACCGGCCTGCCGTACGGGACGATCCACCGGCTGCTGCGCACGCTGCTCGCCCGCGGCTACGTGCGCCAGGAGTCCGACCGGCGCTACGCGCTCGGGGCGGGGCTCATGCGGCTCGGCGGGGTGGCCGAGGGCATGGTGGGCGCGTGGGCGCGGCCGTACCTCGCGCGGATGGTGGAGCTGTCGGGCGAGACGGCGAACCTCGCCGTCATGGAGGGCGACTTCGTCGTGTACGTGGCGCAGGTGCCCTCGCCGCGGCGGCTGCGGATGTTCGCCGAGGTGGGCCGGAGGGTCCTGCCGCACAGCACGGCCGTGGGCAAGGTGCTGCTCGCCGACCGCGCCGCCGAGGACGCGGTGACGCTGCTGGAGCGCACCGGCATGCCGCGCCGCACCCCCAACACGATCACCGAGGCAGGGGCCATGCTGGCCGAGCTGGACCGGGTCCGGACGCTCGGCTACGCCATGGACCTGGGCGAGGAGGAGCTGGGCGTGCACTGCCTGGCCGTGCCCGTGAGCGACGGCGAGCGGGTGGTGGCCGCCATGTCGGTGTCCGGGCCGGCCGAGCGGATCGACGCGGTGGACCGCGAGGAGCTGGCCGAGGGAATGCGGGGCATCGCGCGCGCGTTCGGCGCGGAGCTCGCGCCGGTGGCCGGTGAGCGCTGACGGCGCCCACGTTTCTGACGGTGCCGGCCATTACGGTTGAGGCATGTGCCGAAGCATCAAGACGCTGCGCCCGCCGTACACCGAGGACGTCACCGAGGACGACGTGCGGGCGGCGGCGCTGCAGTACGTGCGCAAGATCTCCGGATTCCGCTCGCCCGCCCCGCACAACGCGGAGGCGTTCGAGCGGGCGGTCGAGGAGATCACCCGGGCGTCGGAGGAGCTGCTCGGGGCGCTGAGGGTCCGCGGCTCTCACTGACCCGCCCGCCCCGCACAGGCCAGTGACGGCGAGGGTCGTTGACAGCGGCCCCCGCCGGGAGAAGTCTCCCCGGTGTACCCCCATCGGATCCCAGGGAGCTGCCATGATCAGCGGGCTGTATCAGGGTCAGGACGGCGGATCGCGACTGGAGCTCCGGGTCGACGTGGACGGGACGCGGCCCACCGGCCGGATCAGCGGCGACCTGTTCACCGTGGCGGGCTCGACCACCACCTACGCCGGCTCGTTCGTGGTCCACTCCCCCACGGTCCGGGCGGAGGGCGACGAGGCGCGCATCGCGGGCCGGGGCGCGTTCACCTTCGACACGGCGGCCAAGGACGTCACCGTCACGCTGACCGGCGGCTCGGGCACCGCCGAGGTCGCCGGGCGCGTCTACCCCGTGACGTTCGCCTCGCCCCACTTCCGGCAGGTGCTGCTGGAGGTCGACTCCGTCGTCGGGACAGTACCGTTCGCCTCCTATCCGACCTCGGCCCTGCCCACCCCCGCCGGGTGCCCGCCCCGCGAGCTGAGCGTGGCCGCCGCCTACGCCGAGGCCGGGATCGGGCTGACCGTGGCCGAGCCGGGCGTCATCCCGGCCGACGGCTCCGGCGCCGACCTGGCCTGGGACGACGCCGAGCTGCACCACGCGATGACGCAGCAGTTCGGCCTGTTCGCCGACGCGGTGGCCTGGCGGGTGTGGCTGCTGGTGGCCAGCCGGCACGTCGGCGGCTACCGGGGCATCATGTTCGACTACAACGACACCCACCAGCGGCAGGGCTCCGCCGTGTTCTACGACGCGATCAGGGGTGACACGCCGCAGGCCCAGCGGGCGCAGCTGCGCACCTACGTCCACGAGCTCGGGCACGCCTTCAACCTGCTGCACTCCTGGCAGAAGAACCTGGCCACCCCGCCCCAGCCGCTCGGCCCCGACGGCGGCTTCGGCGACCTGTCATGGATGAACTACGTGCAGAACTACCGCCCCGGCGGCGAGCCGGGCTACTGGGCGGCGTTCCCGTTCCAGTTCACCGACGCCGAGCTCGTGCACCTGCGGCACGGCTTCTACCGGGACGTCGCGATGGGCGCCAACGCGTTCGGCACCGGCGCGGCCGAGATCGCGCCGTTCGAGCGGCCGGTGGAGGACCTGTCGGGGCTGCGCCTGGAGGTGCGGGCCAAGGAGTGGTTCGGCTTCGGCGAGCCGGTCGTGGTGGAGCTGAAGCTGTCGTACACGGGCGAGCCCCGCGCCACCCACAGCCACCTGCACCCCGACACCGAGTTCACGCAGATCTCCATCACCCAGCCGAGCGGCCGCACCGTCCTGTACCGGCCGATGATGCGCCACTGCGTCGACCATTCCGCCGAGGTGCGGCTCGACCAGGGCAACCCGGCCATGTACCGCAGCGCCTACATCGGGCACGGCCGCGACGGCCACTACTTCCAGCAGCCCGGCGAGTACCGCGTGCGCGGCCAGTACATCGCCGCCGACGGCTCGCGCATCGTCTCCGACCCCTGCCTGGTGCGGGTGCGCTACCCGGCCGGTGCCGACGACCACCGCGTCGCCGAGCTGATGCTCGGCGAGGAGCAGGGCAAGCTGTTCTCACTGCTCGGCTCCGACTCGCCGGAGCTGCGCGCCGGCAACGAGGCGCTGGACGAGCTGCTCGACCGGTACGGCGGGCACCCCCTCGCGGTGTACGCCCGGATGGTCAAGGGGCTCAACGCCGAGCGGGAGTTCAAGGTGATCACGGCGGGCAAGCGGCTGCGGGTCCGGCCCCCGGACCCCAAGCAGGGCGTCGAGCAGCTGTCGGCCGTGGCCCGCGAGGCCGCCTCGGACGGGCTCATCGACAACATCACGCTCAACATGGTGATGCGGCGGCTGGCCCGGGCCGAGGCCCGGCAGGGCGACCTCGGCCGGGCCAACGCGGTGATGGACCGGATGGTGACGATGTTCGAGGAGAAGGGCGTCAACCCGATCGTGCTCGGCCAGATCAGGCGGCAGGCGGAGCTGACGAAGACGGCGCTCGGCGCGGAGTCCTGACCGCGGGTCCTCCCTTCGCCCGGCGAGCCGGGCACCACCGAGGGTGGTTTCGGCCTGCTCGCAAGTCCTCTAGGACCGAATTTTTCGCCGCGTTCCCGCTGGTCAGGGGCGGGAGCGCGGGTCCTGTGCGATTTTCTGGACGTTCTCTGTGCGGGCGATCCGCAATCTTGATCTCCAGCAAGCGCGTTTCGACAGAGCCAACGTAGCTCGGGCGCCGCGTGGGACCTCCGTCCCCGGCGACCGTGGAAGGAATTCGCATGAGATCCAAAGGGATGCTCACGGTGGGCTTCGCCCTGTTAATCGGCCTTGCGTCGGGCCAGGCCGCCGCGTCGGCCAGCACGGTCTTCGCGCCGACGGCGACCAACACGCCCGCCCCCAGCCCCACCGCGACGGCGACGCCCCCCGCTGAGGACGAGGGTGAGGGCGGCGACCCGGCGAACGAGATCAACGTCCCGCTCGCCTCCACCCTGGCGGCGCCGAGGTTCCAGCTTCCCTTCCCCTGCGGCCAGTCCTGGACCGGCAACTCCAGCAACAGCAGCGCGCACAGGGCGTATGAGATCGACTTCAACCGGGGCAGCTCGGCCAACGCCGACCTCGGCGACACCGTCGTGGCCGCCGCGGCGGGCACCGTGGTCATCTCGGCCCACCAGGGCTCGGCCAACGGCTACGGCAACCTCGTCAAGGTCGACCACGGGGGCGGCTACACGTCCTTCTACGCGCACCTGAACTCGCGTGCCGTCGCCGCGGGCGCCAGGGTGTCGCAGGGCCAGAAGCTCGGCACGGTCGGCAAGACCAGCAAGCCGGGCAACAACATCAGCGCGCACCTGCACTTCGAGATCCGCAAGGGCAGCAGCTACCCGTCGAACATCCAGAAGGCCGTCTTCAACGGCGTCACCTTCGGCTACCCGACCCAGACGGTCACCTCCAAGAACTGCGGCGGCGGTGGCTCCCCCGGCACCCCCGGCAACCCGCACACCGCGGCGTCCGTGTGCGGCAGCGGCTTCAAGGTGATCGACCAGCAGGCGCTCGGCACGTCCGGCACCGTCTACCTGACCTACAACAGCGGCAACGGCCAGAACTGCGTCGCCACGATCAAGAAGAAGTCGCTCGGCACGAAGACCGCCGCCAGCGCCTTCCTGGAAGTGAAGGACAAGCCTCGCACCACTGACAGCGGCAGCTTCACCTACTACGCGGGCCCGGTGAAGGCCACCGCGTCCGGCAAGTGCGTCAAGTGGGGCGGCAAGACCGGCACGGACACCTACACCAGTCCGTTCGAGCACTGCAGCTGATCCGCGACAGCCGCCCGCTCCATGAGCGGGCGGCCGATGCGCGTACCTTCACGTGACCGCGGCCCGCCCTCTCGCCTACGAGAGGGCGGGCCGCGGTCATCATCGTTTCGGCAGGCTCACGGGCCGGCCCCCCGAGCAGGCGATCACGACCTCGACCTCCTCGCCCTCCTCCGGCTCGAACTCGACCTTGGCGCGGAGCGCGGGGCCGGGCTCGACGCCGTCCACGGAGAAGCCCTGGGCGGGGCTCCAGGAGCGCAGCCGTACCTGGTCGCCCTCGCAGGAGGCGATGACCGTGCCGCCGGCCGTCTGGAGGAGCCGGTCGGCGGCCGCCGGAGCAGTGGTGCCGGACGGGAGCGCGGGCGTGCCCGAAGGACGGGGGCGCGAGGTCGCGGAGGCCAGCGCGGCGCGTACGTCGTCCCGGTCGAGCACCCGCCCCGAACCGGCGGTCAGGGAGCCTCCCAGCAGGCCGAGCACCGCCACGGCGGCGCCGGTCGCGGCGGCCGCGGTGGCGGCCCACGCCACGACGTACCTCTTCACCGCCCCAGCTTCCCCCCTCCACCGCTAAGCCGCCGTTAACGCGAGGATAAGAGAGCCGGGCCACCCGCCCGCACCGTCTACGGTTGCTTCATGTGGCTCCTCCGCTCTCTGAAGGGAGCGGCTTCTCGCCAAGCCGCTCGCGCGGCCTCACGAAGGGCAAGCCCTGCCCTGAGGATGTTCATGGCCGTGTTGACGTCGGCGTGCGCCCGGTGATCGCCCGCCGTGCATCGGAACGCGGCTTGGGTGAGGCGGTTTTCTTCGCGCAGTGCCCGCATCGCGAGCAGGTGCGGGAGGTGCTGCGGGGATCGACTGCGATCAGCTCTCGACCGGCGCTTTCAGCCTTGTCCGTGAGGACCTGCGGGAACATCCCCAACCCGCGTCCAGGATGCCGCGGTTCAGCCCGGCCTTCTGAGCGACGTTGCGGCCGGGACGCTCGATCGTGCCGGACGCCGAGCGGGTCATGCCGGTGATCCGCAGGTCTTCGTGCACGATCACGTCACCCAGCTCGCGCCGTTCTTGACGGCAGGCCACTGCACGGTGTCGAACCGGCGCCGGCCCGGCACCGGCAGAAGCCGAAAGGACATCCGTGATGTGCGAACCTGTCAGGTCAGGGCACACTCGGGCCTTGGCGCTCCCGACTCCCCCGACGGCTGAAGCCGCCGGTTCCCTCAGGAGGTTCTGATGGCTGACATCCTGCTCATCGAGGACGACGGGGCCATCCGGACCGCGCTCAGTCGCGGGCTGCGCGACCTGGGCCACGCCGTCTCCTCCTCCCCCACGGCGTTCGAGGGGCTGCGGCTGGCCGTCGAGGACCGGCCCGACCTGGTGGTCCTCGACCTCGGGCTGCCCGACCTCGACGGTGTGGAACTGCTGCGCATGCTGCGCGCGGTGAGCCGAGTGCCGGTGTGCGCGTGCTGGTCCCGACGAAGGCGGACGGCCTGCCCTTGAGCACGTTGTCGGACTGGTTGGTGTTCGACGGGTCCAGCGGATGGAGGCCCTGC
>NZ_JBFAIA010000283.1:0-6664 GCF_040654455.1 Nonomuraea sp. NPDC050691 | reverse complement strand
CGGCGCCGTGTTCGAAGCAGGCTTCCTGCTCGGCGGGATCTGCGGACCGGCACTGGGCGGGCTCCTCGCTCTCATCGCCCTCCAGGCCCATCTCCCGCAGCGCCGCCGGGACGCCCGACAGGAACAGCGCCTCCGCCTCGGCCCGGTCCAGCCCGGTCAGGCGGGTCCGGTAGCCGTCGAGCAGCCGGTAGCCGCCGCCGCGCCCCCGGTCGGCGTACACCGGCACGCCCGAGCCGGACAGGGCGAGCATGTCGCGGTGAACCGTCCGCTCCGACACCTCCAGCTCGCGCGCCAGCTCCGCCGCCGTCATCCTGCCGCGCGCCTGGAGGAGCAGGACGAGCGACATCAGCCGCGAGGCGCTCACGTCACCGCCACCCGGGGCAGCACCACCGCCGAGGGCAGGTCCGGGGTGTGGAACACCTCGACGTCGGCCGGCACCATCGGCCCGCCGTCCCCGAGGAGGCTCTCGGTGCCGCTGTTGCGGGCGATCGTCGGGTACGCGCCCGCGGCCACGTGCACGCGGATCCGGTGCCCGGCGCGGAAGCGGTGCCCGAGGGGCCACAGCTCCACCACGACCCGCCGCACGTCCCCCTCGACCGGCCCCTCGACCGGCCCCTCGACCGGCCCCTCGACCGGCGCCGCCTCCCCGGGGGAGCCGGGGCGCAGGCGGCGCACGCCCTCGCACAGGTTGAGCGACCTGCCGTCGGGGTGCACGTCGCACACCCGCACCACCACGTCCACGTACGGCGTGCTGGAGCGCACGAACAGCTCGGCCGTGACCGGCCCGATCATCTCCACGTCCCCGGCCAGCGCCGGCGAGCTGTAGACCAGCACGTCGCGCCGCGCCTCCAGCCGCCGCTGGTCGCGCGGCCGGGAGTCGGACAGCAGCACCGGGCCGCCGAGGACCGGCGTGGGGTGCGCGGGGTCGTAGCGGAAGCGGTCCGGCCCGCCCGCCCGCGGCGGTTCCGGGTCGAGCCCGAAGCCGCGCTGGAGGTGCCAGCGCTGCGGCGTCATGCCCGGCACCGGCCAGTCGGGGTAGTCGCGCCACTCGGCGGCGCCCGTCACGTGCAGCCGTACGGGGTCGGCCCGCAGCCCGGAGCCGTCGCCCAGGAGGTGCGCCCGGAACCAGGCCAGCCCCTCGGCCATCGACGGCCGCCCGTGCCGGGCGTCCACGTGGTACCACGGCCCGATCGTCAGGTACGGCCGCCGCCCCGCCCGGCGCATCGCCAGGTAGTCCTTGAGCTGCCACGGCAGGAACACGTCGTACCAGCCGCTGAGCAGCGTGACCGCCGCCTCCACCTGACCGACCCTAGGGGAGAAGTCGCGCTTGTCCCAATACGGCACGGCGGGGTCGGCGTGGTGCGCCAGCAGGTCCTGGAAGAACGGCAGCGGACGGCCGGCCGTGGCCAGGTCCAGCTCCGCCACCGGCCGTCCGGACAGCACGGCCCGCCGCGTCAGCCGGGGCGCCGTCAGCGCCGCCGCCCCGCCGAACGGCCGCGCCATGGCGTCGGTCATCGCCGTCCAGCTCAGCGCCGACTCCAGCGCGAACGCCCCGCCCACGTACGCGGCGTCGCGGAACTGGGAGGCGGTGATCTGGGCCGCCATGGCCTTGAGCTCCGGCCCCGCGTCGGCGGCGATGGCCCACTGCGTGTAGCCGAGGTACGACGGGCCGAACATCGCGAACGACCCGTCGTACCAGGGCTGGGCCCGCATCCACGCCAGCGTCGCCAGGCCGTCGTCGTGCTCGTCGGCCATCGGGTCGAGCAGGCCGCCGGAGCCGAAGCCGCCCCGGCAGCTCTGGATCACCACGTGGAAGCCGTTCCGGGCGAAGCCCCGCCCGTACATCCAGCCGAACAGCCCCCGCCGGCCGTACGGCGAGCGGATGAGGACGACGGGGGCCCGGCCGGCGCCCGCGGGGGCGTAGTGGTCGGCCAGCAGGGTCACGCCGTCCGGCATGGGCACGGGAAGATCACGCTGGAGCCGCACGCGTCGCATTACCTACCAGTAACAGATGCCGCCCGGCAGGTGGAAGCCCGCGCCGCCCCCTCGCGCCCAGGGGTCAGCAGGGGACCTCCGAGAAGTCCTTGTAGATCGTGCGGGTACCTGAGAGGTACCCGCCGCCTTCGCAGTACTCCACCATGCGCCCGACCACGGTGGTCCGGGAGGAGTCGGAGTAGTAGGTCGTGACGCAGTAGTTGCCGAGCCCGCAGGGCCGGGCCTGGGCGGGCGCGCTGGTGACGGCCGCGCCGGCCAGGGCGAGCACGACGGCCAGGGGGAGGGACAGCAGGGAACGGCGCATGGCGAAGCCCTTCGATGGAGGGAACCGTTGACCGGATCATGAGCCCGCCCGCCCCGAAGATCAAGACCCACGACGCGCGCTAGCTGTAGTGCTGGTAGAACGGCCAGGCGGCGCGCCAGGGGCCCTTCAGCCCCCGGCACAGGAACACCGGCATCCCCTGCAGCTCGTTGTCCACGCCGACCCGGTTGTCCACCACGGCGCGCTGCTCGCACGTCGTGTACTGCCGGTACATGCGGCGCCGGCCGATGTTCACCGCCACCGCGACGGTGCCGGTGTCGGGCGGCGGGCCGTACTGGTGGAGCTGGTTCTGGCCGCTGTAGACGCGCGGGATCCCGGCCCGCGCCAGCGCTCCCTGCTCGCCGTAGCTGCCGGTCAGCACGATCGCCCGGCCCCGCTCCTCGGGCGGCAGCGAGTCGAGGATGCCGCGCACGGCGGCGGCGAACTCCGGCCAGCCGACCGACTCGCGCGCCACCTCGTTGACCTCCGGCACGGGCGTGGCGGCCAGCCTGTCGACGGGCAGCAGCGGCAGCGCGATCGTCGCGCACAGCAGCCCGTTGAGCGCCAGCGCCGCCACCGCCGCCCGCACCCGGCCCGCCGCCTCCACGCTCACGCAGCCCGCCGTGAACAGCAGCAGCACCAGCCCGCCCGTGTAGTCGAACCGGCCGCCGCTGAGCACCGTCAGCACGGCCGCCACCGGGAACGCGACCGCGATCGCCCGCACCCGCCGGTCCTTCCACAGCCGCCACCAGCCGAACCCGGCGATCACCGCCACGACCGGCCCGAACAGCCCGAACTGCATCGGCACGAACAGCAGCCGCTGCTCGTCGCCCTCGCCCTCGCTGAGCGCCGCCGCCATCGTGAGCTGCGGCCAGCCGTGCGTGGCCTGGTAGAGCAGGTTGGGGACGGCGAGGACGAGGGCCACCGCGGCGCCCGCCCACAGCCACGGGCTCGCCAGCACCCGGCGCGGCCCCGCGAGCAGCAGCCCCGCCGCGATCCCCAGCACCAGCATCGCGATCAGCAGCTTGTTGTACGTCGCCAGCCCCGTCACCACGCCGAACGCGAGCCACCACCGCGGATCCTCGCGGCGCAGCGCCTTGACCGCGAACAGCCCGGCCGCCACCCAGAACGGCAGGTCGAAGCTCAGCGTCAGCATCGAGTGCCCGGCCACCAGCGTGTACGCCCCGGTCGCGACGCCGAGCGCCGCCACGGCCTGGGCCACGCGCCCGCCGCCGAGCTCCCGGGTGACCAGCGTCGCGAGCGCCACCAGCAGGGCCGCCGCCAGCGCCGGGAAGACCTTCAGCGCGAACAGCGTGTCGCCGAACAGCGCGATCGACAGGCGGGCGATCAGCGGCGTGAGCGGGGGCTGGTCGACGTAGCCCCAGGCGGGATGCTCGGACAGCACCCTGAAGTACAGCTCGTCGCGGTGGTAGCCGTACCGCTCACCGAGCAGGAGCAGCACCGCGACCAGGCTCGCGGCGACGACGGCGGTCGACCGCCAGGCTAACGGGGGGCGTTCCATGATTGTCAAACTAGCCGCCGCCCTCGCCGCCGGGACCCCTACGCCCCCCGCTATTTCACCCCGGCCTCCCGGCGCGCGCCCGCCCGTCACGCCCCCAGTCACACCCGCCCGTCACACCCGCCCGTCACGTCCGCCCGTCACGTCCGCCCGTCAGGCCACGAAGCCGGGAGCCCCCGCCGCGCGCCGCGTTGCACGATCTTGGGTGCGACGGCTACCCTGAGGCCATGCGAAACCGCGTCGAGCTTCAGTGGTGGCGCCGCTTCTAGGCGGCGCGGGTTTCGCACATCATCGACGGACGGCCGCCCCGGAAGGCGGCCTTTCTCGTGTCCGCCCCCGGGATTCGGCGTTGTGGCAGTTCACTTCGACAGTGACTTCGACAAGGGGCAGCAGTGGAGACGAGCGGATATACCAGCGGTTACGTCACGGCCGGCGGCATCGGCGTCGAGCGGGAGACGCGCGAGGTGTCCGAGGACGCGCTCGAGGAGATCGTGACGGCCCTCGGCGAGCGGCGCGGGGGCGCCTTCTCCTCCGGGATGGACTATCCCGGCCGCTACAGCAGGTGGGCCTTCGGCTACGTCGATCCCTGCGTCGAACTCGTCGCCAAGGGCCGCACCATCTCCGCCCGCGCCCTCAACGCCCGCGGCCGCGTCGTGCTGCCCGCCGTGACCTCGTGCCTGCTGGCCGCCGGCAAGCCGGTCGAGGAGCCGACCGCCGACCGGGTCGAGGTCCACGTGCCCGAGTCGGAGGACCTGCTGCCGGAGGAGATGCGCAGCCGCCGCCCCACCGTGTTCAGCGCGATCCGCGAGGTCATCGCCGCCTTCAAGGGCGACGACCCGCACCTCGGCCTGTACGGCGCCTTCGGCTACGACCTGGCCTTCCAGTTCGAGCCCATCCGGCAGGAGCTCACCCGCCCCGCCGACCAGCGCGACCTCGTGCTCCACCTGCCCGACCGGCTCGTCGTCATCGACCGCCAGCGCGAGACCTGCGTCGAGCACCGCTACGAGTTCACCGTCGACGGCGCGAGCACCCGCGGCCTGGAGCGCTCCGGCGACTCCACGCCCATCGTCACGCCCACCACGGTCCCGGCCGACCCGCCGAGGGGCGAGTACGCCAAGGTCGTCGCCGCCGCCAAGGAGAAGTTCAAGCGCGGCGACCTGTTCGAGGTCGTGCCCGGCCAGGTGTTCCACTCCGTCTGCACCGACCCGGCCGCCTTCTACCGGGGCCTGCGCCACAGCAACCCGGCCCCGTACGAGTTCATCATCAGCCTCGGCGAGGGCGAGCACCTCGTCGGCGCCTCACCCGAGATGTACGTCCGCGTGAGCGGCGAGCGCGTCGAGACCTGCCCCATCTCCGGCACCATCGCCCGGGGCAGCAACCCGGTCGAGGACGCCGAGGCCATCCGCACCCTCCTGTCCAGCGTGAAGGAGGAGTCGGAGCTGACCATGTGCACCGACGTCGACCGCAACGACAAGTCCCGCATCTGCGTGCCCGGCTCGGTGCGCGTCATCGGCCGCCGCCAGATCGAGCTCTACTCCCGCCTCATCCACACCGTCGACCACATCGAGGGCCGCCTGCGCCCCGAGTTCGACGCCCTGGACGCGTTCCTCACCCACATGTGGGCCGTCACCGTCACCGGCGCGCCCAAGACGTGGGCCATGCAGTTCATCGAGGACCACGAGGCGACCACCCGCCGGTGGTACGGCGGCGCCATCGGCTTCATCGGCTTCGACGGGTCCATGAACACCGGCCTGACCCTGCGCACCGCCCAGATCAAGGACGGCCTCGCGACCGTCCGCGCCGGGGCGACGCTGCTGTTCGACTCCGACCCCGAGGCCGAGGAGCGCGAGACCGAGCTCAAGGCCAGCGCCCTGCTCGGCGCCCTGGCCGCCGTCAACCAGCCGCACGCCGTGGCCGCCGAGCCGGTCCGCGAGCAGCCGGGGCGCGGCATGAAGGTGCTGCTCGTCGACCACGAGGACTCCTTCGTCAACACCCTGGCCGACTACTTCCGCCAGGAGGGGGCCGACGTGGTGACGCTGCGCCACGGGTTCCCGCCCGCGATGATCGACGAGGTGGCGCCCGACCTGGTGGTGCTCTCGCCCGGCCCCGGCTGGCCGTCCGACTTCGGCATGTCGGCGCTGATCGGCGAGATCTACGCCCGCGAGCTGCCGGTCTTCGGCGTGTGCCTCGGCCTGCAGGCGATGGTGGAGCAGGCCGGCGGGACGCTGGAGCTGCTCGACTACCCCGAGCACGGCAAGCGCGGGCAGGTCACGCGGCTCGGCGGCAGCGCGCTGCTGGAGGGGCTGCCCGAGCGGTTCACCGCCGCCCGCTACCACTCGCTGCACGCCAAGCGGCCCGGCGTGGTGGGCTTCGAGGCCACGGCCGTGACGCCCGACGGCAACGTCATGGCCATCGAGGACACCCGCAACCGGCGGTTCGCGGTGCAGTTCCACCCCGAGTCGATCCTCACGGCCGAGGGCGGCGCCGGCGCCCAGGTCATCGCCAACGTCCTGCGCCTCGCCCGCCGCTGACCCGCCTCGCCCGGCGGACCACCTCCGGCCCGCCGGGCGGGGACTCCAGGTCACCGAGGGAAAGCGGGGGCGGCGGCCCGGCCGCACCCCCTAGAGTCTCCGCATGCTCCCCCTCGGCCTGTCCGACACGGTGTGCGAAGCGCTGCTCGCCCCGCTGGTCGACCACCACTGCGACGCCGTGCGCCGCGACGACCTGTCCCGGGCCCAGTACGAGCTGCTGATCGGCGGCGGCGTGCCCGCGCCCCCCGGCACCACGCACTTCGACACCCCGGTCGGCGTGGCCGTGCGCCGCTGGTGCGCCCCGGTGCTCGACCTGCC
>NZ_JBFAIA010000282.1:0-6703 GCF_040654455.1 Nonomuraea sp. NPDC050691 | reverse complement strand
TGTTCTGAGGTGTGCTCTTCCGATCTGAGGCCGTCGCGGCGGGGGTCGGGCTGGTCGCGGGCGACCGGATGGAGGAGGGCGCCGCGCCCGGCCTCAGCGTCCGGGAGAACGTGCTGGCCAACCCCCGGCTGTGCGGCGGCTCGCCGCCGGTCTGGCTGGGGCCGCGCGCGGAGCGTGAGCGGGCCGCCGCGCTGCTGGCGCGCCTCGGGGTGCGCCCTCCCGACACCGAGCTGCCGTTCACGGCCCTGTCGGGCGGCAACCAGCAGAAGGCGCTGGTCGGGCGGTGGCTGTGGACCGGGCGGCGGGTCCTGGTCCTGGAGGAGCCGACGGCGGGAGTGGACGTCGCCGCCCGCCCGGAGATCTACCGGCTCCTCGACGCCGCCCTTCGCGACGGCCTGGCGGTCGTGCTCGTCTCGGCCGACGCCGAGGAGATCGCGCACGTCTGCGACCGCGCGCTCGTCCTCGCGGGCGGCTCGGTGATCGCCGAGCCGTCCGGTGACGCCCTGACCGTCACCGGGCTCACCTGCGCCGTCACGGGAGCGGGCCGCTGATGGCCGCCCGAGGCCGCGCCCGCCGGCGCCGCTCGACTCCTGGCCGCCTCGTCGGCGCCTACGGCCTGCTGGCGCTGGCGGTGCTGCTGTTCGCGGTCTTCTCGCTGGCTCTGCCCGCGACCTTCCCCACCGTGGCCAACCTGCGGCTGGTCCTGTCCACGAACGCGCTCATCGCGATCCTGGCGCTGGGGGCGATGGTCCCGATCGTCACGGGCAAGTTCGACCTGTCCATCGGGTACGGGCTCGGTCTGTGGCACGTCGTCACGCTGGAACTGGTCGTGACCGAGGGCTGGCCGTGGCCGCCGGCCTGCCTCGGCGTCCTGGCGGGCGGGGCGCTCGCGGGGGCCGTCAACGGGCTGCTCGTGGAGTTCGCCCGCATCGACTCGTTCATCGCCACCCTGGGCACCGGCAGCGCGCTGTACGCGATCACGGGATGGGTGACCGGAGGCGCCCGGGTCGTGCCGGGGCCCGAGGGCCTGCCCGCCGCCTTCACGAACCTGTCCGACGCGACGGTGCTGGGCCTGCCGGTGCCCGCCCTGTACGTCGCCGCGCTGACGGCCGCGCTGTGGGTGGCGCTCGAACGGCTCCCCATCGGCCGCTACCTGTACGTCATCGGCTCCAACCCGCGCGCCGCCGAGCTGGTCGGCATCCCCACCCGCCGCTACGTGTGCGCCGCCTTCACCGTCTCGGGGCTGGTCACGGGCTTCGCGGGGGTCCTGCTCGCCGCCCAGAACGAGATCGGCAACCCCAGCGTCGGCCTGAACTACCTGCTGCCCGCGTTCACCGCCGCCCTGCTCGGCTCGTCCGTGATCAAGCCCGGCCGGCCGAACCCGCTCGGCACGGTGGTCGCGGTCGGCGTCCTCGCCGTCGGCCTGTCGGGGCTCAGCCAGCTCGGCGCGGACTTCTGGGTGACGCCCCTGTTCAACGGGCTGACCCTGCTCGTGGCGGTCGGCCTGGTCGGCTACTCGGCCCGGCGGCGCCTGCGCGCCCGCCCCCCGTCCCCGCCCCCCGCCGAGACCGCGTCGCCTCCCCCGGCCCCCGCCGCGGAGAGCCGGGGAGACCCGTGAGCCTCGCCCGCCTCTCCAGGGCGGCGGCGGCGCTGGCGCTCGCCGCCACCCTGACCTGTGGCTGCGCGGCCGACCCGGACCCCGGGGCCGGCCGGCCGCCACGGCCGTGCCCGGCCGTGCTCGCGGAGGCCCGGCGGGCCGTCGACCAGGCCCGGGGCGCCGCCCCGTGGGACGGCCCCACGACCGGCCCGCGGGCCGTGCCCGGCAGAAGCATCGTGTACGTGGCCGCCACCATGACCAACCCCGGCGTCGCCGGCGTCGCCTCCGCCGTCACGGCGGCGGCCCGCTGGATCGGCTGGGACGTCCGCGTCATCGACGGCCAGGGCACCCCGGCGGGCGTGAGCGCGGCCCTCGGCCAGGCCATCGCGCTGCGCCCGTCCGGGATCGTGATCGGCGGGTTCGACCCCGGCTCCGTGGCCCAGCAGGTGCGCGAGGCGAACCGGGAGGGCATCCCGCTGGTCGGCTGGCACGCCACCCACGCGCCCGGCCCGAGCGCGAACCCGAAACTGTTCTCCAACATCACCACCCGGGTGGAGGACGTCGCCAGGATCGCCGCGAACTGGATCATCGCGAGGTCGGGCGGCGACGCGGGGGTCGTGCTGTTCACCGACTCGTCGATCCCGTTCGCCGAGCACAAGGCACGGCTGATCCAGAAGACGCTGCTCGGCTGCTCCGGGGTCACGCTGCTGTCGTACGAGAACATCCCGCTGCCCGACGCGGGCACCCGCACCCCGCAGGAGGTGTCCTCGCTGCTGGCGCGCTTCGGCGAGCGGTGGACGTACTCGGCCGCCATCAACGACCTGTACTTCGCCGACGCCGCGCCCGCCCTGCGCGCCGCCGGGCTCCCCGGCGGCGGGGCGCCGTACGCGATCGGCGCGGGCGACGGCGACCCGTCGGCGTTCGAACGGGTCCGCACCCGCCAGTACCAGGCGGCGACGGTCCCCGAGCCGCTGAACGCCCAGGGTTACCAGATCGTCGACGAGCTGAACCGGGCGTTCGCCGGAGCCCCGCCGAGCGGGTACGTACCGCCCGTCCACCTCACGACGACGGACAACGTGGGCGGCGCCTCGTCCTGGGACCCGCCCGGCTACCGGGCCGCCTACGAGCGGATCTGGCGGCCTTGACCTCCGCCAAGTGACGCCGCCCTGCGTCCACGTCCGGACCTGGGTCAGGCGGTGGTCAGGTGGTGGCGGCGCCGTCCAGGATGGGGATGAGCTGCTCCTCCTCGTACGTCAGGTGGCTCTCCAGCTCCTCCGTCAGCCGCTCCACCTCGGCCAGCACCGCAGCGGGCTCGGCTCCCTCGGCCGAGACGACCTCCTGCAGGCGGGCCATGAGGTCGGCGATCCGCCGGTGCTCCTCGCCGAGCCGCTCGATGACCGGCGCCAGCTCGGGACGCTGCCCGGCCAGCGACGGGAACATCCCCGAGTCCTCCATCGTGTGGTGGTGGTGCAGGCTGCCGCACACGCTCAGGCAGTTCACGCGGAGCTGCACCCCGAGCCCCGGCCCGGCGGTGGCGGCCTCCTTGCGGATCAGCGCCAGCTCGCGCCGGAACGCGTCGTGGATCGCCTTGAGCGCCTGGCCGAACGACGAGGCGGTGTGCGTGGGCATGACGCCGGGCACCGTCTCCAGGGCCACCACGGGCAGGGTACGGCCGGAGCTGCTCTCGTAGGCGGCCCAGCCGGGGTCGGTCTCGACGGCCCGCGCGAACGCCGCGTCGCGTTCGGCTCCCTCCAGGACGACGGCCTTCGCCTGGTAGGTGAAGACCCCGTTCTCGAGCGTGACCCGCGGGTCGGCCAGGAGGTTGAGGTACCAGTGGGGGTGGCGCGGCGAGCCGCCGGCCGAGGCGATGACGAGGACCCGCTCGCCGTCGGGCAGGTAGGCGAGGGGCGTCGTGTGCGGGGCGCCGGTCCGGGCCCCGGTGGTGGTCAGGAGCAGCAGCCGCCCTCCCTCGAACGGGCCTCCGACGCGGCCGCCGTTCGCCCGGAACTCCTCGATGACCTGCTGGTTGAAATCGTTCGGCATTCTCTGCTTTCTTCTCAGGATGGTGCTCCCGCGAGCCGCGCGGCGGCATGACGAAAAGCCGCCCGAGGGGCGTACGGGAGGAAAGGCCACGGGCCCGCGTCCGGCGGGGCAGCGTGGAGGCACGGCGGGCGGCGCCGCCGTGAAGGGTCGATGCGTGACGAGACGTGCCGATCAGAGATGATCGGAAGGGATGCGCGGCGGCGGTCCGCACCGGCCGGTCGCGCAGCAGGGGGGAAGGGCGGGGCTCTCGCCCGCCCGCCGGTCACGCCCTGGCCGGGCGCCCGACTCGCTCGTGGCCCATGGCCGACCCGGCAGTCACATCCGGCACCCTAACCTCCCCGGCACCTCACCGCAAACCCGGCAAGTCCGGCCAGTCCGGCATGCACGGCGCGCTTCCCGGCCGCGATCAAGGGGTCACGGAACACTCTCTCCCCGCCGCGATCACCGGCGTCGCGGGCCCGATTCACCGGCCGCCAGGGGCTTTCGGGCAGAGCGCCGGTCAACGGAGGCCCAGATTTTACGGATCCGAGGGTGACACCTGGGAGATGAATATGGTGGCGTTGCGATGCAACGCGGCTTTTGTCGAGTCTGCGTCGGCCGATCCATCTGGAGGAGTGCGATGGAGTCGCTGAACGTCACCATGGAAACCCAGCCGAGGCGCGCCGTCGCGCACCTGCGGGGGGAGATCGATCTCGCCACCGCCGAGCTCCTGAAGGCCAGCCTCGACACCATGCTCGAGGGTCGGTCCGTGTCCGTGCTCGAGGTCGATCTCAGCCAGGTGTCGTTCATCGACTGCTCCGGGCTGCGCGTGCTGATGGCGGTCAAACGATCGTTGCAGCGCAGGGGCGGCACCTTCAGCCTGGCCCACCTGTCCCCCTCGGCCGAGCGGCTGCTCGCGGCCGCCGGGCTGGACGACCACCTGACGGAGCGCGGCCGCCAGCGCGGCCCCCTCGCGCCGGCCTGATGAAACGCCGCGGACGAGCGGCGGCACGCCATGCGGCGCATCATCCGCACAGCAGGTCCCGCACCTCCGCCAGCAGGTCGACCTGCGCCCGCCAGTCGCCCCCCGATATCCCGATGACCGCGTGGCTCGCCCCGGACTCGCGGTAGGCGTTCAGTTTCTCGGCGGCCTCCGTGGGCCGGCCGGTGAGCGGGATCTCCATGACGTCGTCGAGCGGGCGGCCGTAAGCCCCGCTGATGCCGGCCGCGAGGCGCGCCCGGGACGGGACGCCCGGCCCGGTTCCCAGAGCGGCGGCGCCACCGATCGCGATGACCGGAAGGGCCCGCCCATGTCTCGCGGCCAGCTCCGCCAGCCGAGCCCGTCCCTCGGCGACCTCCCGTGGCGAGATCAACGACGGGAACCACCCGTCGCCCAGCCGCGCGGCCCGCCGGATGGCCACCTCTGACGCGTTGCCGACCCACACGGGCGGCATGTCGGCGGCAGGGGCCAGCGTGACCGTCGGCCGCCCCGGCTCGTCCCGCAGCTCGGTCTCCTCGCCCGCCAGGAGCTTGGGGAGCAGTTCCAGCGCGGTGTCCGTACGGCTGCCACGCCGCCGGTACCCCACCCCGGCAGCCGCCCACTGCCCCGGCCCGCCCCCGGAACCGACGCCCAGGACCAGCCGGTTGCCGGACACGTGCTGCAGGGTCGCGATCTGTTTGGCCGCCCAGACCACGGGCCGGATCGCCGGGATGAACACGCTGGTGCCGATCCTGATCGTCGAGGTGGCCGCGGCGGCGGTGGCCAGCGCGATCGGCGCGTCCAGCGTCGCCCCGCCGACGGCCAGATGATCACCGTGCCAGACCCCGTCCAGCCCCGCGTCCTCCGCGTGGCGAGCGGCCTCCCTCAGGTCAATGCCGTCTTCCTGCTGCTTGCCCACCCCGGGGAGGATGACGCCGATCTCGAAGCTCTTCATGAACCCGACTGTGCAACCTCAAGTTGGATCGAGGTCAATTCCGTCATTCTCGTCCGGCATCGTGGGGGTCGAGGTGCGAAAGCCGCCATTTAGGGGAGGTGATCGGCGCAACGCAACGCCGACCATCCCGGGAGTGGCCCCAGTGACGAGTTCTACGCGTACGATCGCCGTCGGAGTCGAGGAGGAGTTCCACATCGTCGACTCCGGCACACGGCACCTGGTCTCCCGCTCGGGCGCCCTGCTGGAGCGGTTGCCGAAGGACCGGTTCACGCAGGAGCTGCAACGGTCCGCGGTGGAGGCCAACAGCAAGCCGGTCACGAGCCTTGAGGACCTGGCACGTGACCTCGTGGCCCTGCGCGGCACGCTCACGGACGTCGCCGACAGCCTCGGCCTGGGCATCGTCGCGGCGGGCAGCGTTCCGCTGGGCGACGCGGACACCATGAAGGTCTCCCCCGACCCCCGCTACGAGCAGATGCTCGACGACTACCAGCTCCTGACCCGGGAGCAGCTCATCTGCGGCACGCAGGTGCACGCCGAGGTGGCCGACCGCGACCTGGCGGTGCTGGTCTCGCACCTGGTGACGCCCTGGCTGCCGCCGCTGCTCGCGTTGAGCTGCAGCTCGCCGTACTGGCTGGGCGCCGACACCGGGTACGCGAGCTACCGCACGATGGTGTGGCAGCGCTGGCCCACCTCCGGGCCGATGGGCCGCTACGGCTCCGCCGCCGACTACGAGGGCATGGTGGAGGACCTGGTGCGGTCCGGGGTGATCAGCGACCCGGGGATGATCTATTTCGACGTGCGGCCGTCGGCGCACGTGCCCACGGTCGAGCTGCGGGTCTGCGACGCGTGCCCGCGCGTGGACGACATCCTGCTGATCGCGGGATTGTTCCGGGCGCTGGTGGCGCGCGAGCTGGAGGCCGCCCGGCGGGACCGGGAGCGCGAGGTTCAGCTGGAGCCGGTGCGCGCGGCGGCGTGGCAGGCGGCCCGCTCCGGCCTGGAGGGCGAGCTGGTGGACCCGGAGGAGGGCACCCCGAGGCCGGCAGGGGAGGTGGTGCTGCGGCTGCTGGACGGCCTGCGACCGTACCTGGAGGAGGCCGGCGACTGGGACCTCGTGTCGGGGCTGGCGCGCGAGGCGCTGGCGCGCGGCAGC
>NZ_JBFAIA010000281.1:0-6723 GCF_040654455.1 Nonomuraea sp. NPDC050691 | reverse complement strand
AGTTTGTCGCCGAACGCGGCGACGCGCTCCTGCGCTACGGCTACATGCTGGCCGGCAATCCGCACGACGCGGCCGACCTCGTCCAGGAGGCGCCCGCCCCTCGAGAGCCGCCAGGAAGGCAGTCGCCTGGGCCGTTCCACCCCATGGATCCAGGCACTGCCTTCCGGCATGTACGGGAGGCTTGAATGGGCCGTTACATCATCAGGCGCCTGATCCAGGCAGTGCCAGTCCTGCTCGGCGCCACCCTCTTCATCTTCGCCATCGTCTTCGCGCTTCCTGGTGACCCCATCGCGGCGCTGGCCGGTGAGAAGAGGCAGGACCCCAACATCGTCGCGATCATCCGCGACCAGTACCACCTCAATGATCCGCTGCTGCTCCAGTACTGGTACTACATCAGCGGCATCATCTTCCGCGGAGACTTCGGGCAGACGTTCGCCGGCGTCCCGGTCACCCAGCTCCTCGCCGGCAAGCTCCAGGTCACGCTGAACCTCGCGTTGGTCGCGCTGGTCCTGGAGGCCATCATCGGCGTCCTCCTCGGCCTCTGGGCGGCGCTGCGCCGCGGCCGGGCGACCGACACGGCCATCCTGGCCTCGACCCTGCTACTGATCTCGATCCCCACGCTGGTCAGCGGCTTCGTGCTGCAGCTCTGGCTGGGCGTCTGGCTCAAGCAGGTGACCGGCACGGAGATCTTCCCCATCGCGGGCGCCACGCAGGGACTGAAGTCGTACCTGCTGCCCGGGTTCGTGCTGGCGGGCACGTCGATCGCGTACCTGACGCGGCTCACCAGGACGAGCCTGGTGGAGACGCTGAGATCCGACTACATCCGCACGGCGACCGCCAAGGGCCTGTCCCGCCGGAGGGTCATCGGCCGGCACGGCCTGCGCAACGCGCTGATCCCCATGGTGACCTATCTGGGCGCCGACCTCGGCAACCTCATGGGCGGCGCGGTGATCACCGAGACGATCTTCAACCTGCCGGGGATCGGCCTCCAGCTCTACAACGGCGTCTACCTGCGAGAACAACCCATCGTCGTAGGAATCGTGACCATCCTGGTGTTGGTCTACATCGTCGCCAACCTGGTCGTCGACCTGATGTACGCAGTGCTCGACCCGAGGATCCGCTATGAGTGACACGCCACAGGCCGGCCCCGCGGCCTCCGAGAGCCAGACCCTGACCACGGAGAAGGTCGCCCCCCCGCCGTCGGGCGGCAGGCGCCGCAAGAAGGAGGAGAAGCCGGCGAGCCTGTGGACCGACGCCTGGCACGACCTGCGCCGCCGGCCGATGTTCATCTTCGCGCTGGCCCTCATCGCGATCCTGCTGATCATGTCGTTCTGGCCGTCGCTGTTCACCTCGATCAACCCGCTGGACGCGCGCTCCTGCGACCTCGCGACCGCCCGCCAGGGGCCCAGCGCGGGTCACATCTTCGGGCGTGACAACCTCGGCTGCGACGTGTACGCCAGGACGATCTACGGCGCCAGCAACTCGATCCTGATCGGCGTCAGCACCACGGTCATCACCGGGATCGTCGGCGGCCTGCTCGGCCTGCTCGCGGGCGCCCGCGGCGGGGTCACCGACACGGTCACCTCGCGCGTCACCGAGGTGTTCTTCGCCATCCCGCAGATCCTGGGCGCGCTGCTCATCACGGCGACGTTCCGGGACAAGGGGCTCGGCATCTGGATCGTGGTGATCGCGCTCTCGGTGCTGGCGTGGCCGATGACGTTCCGCATCATGCGGGCCGCCGTCATCACGGCCAGGAGCCAGGACTTCGTCGTCGCGGCACGGGCGCTCGGCGCGAGCCAGCGCCGGGTCATGTTCGGCCACCTGCTGCCGAACGCGATCGCCCCGGTGATCGTCGTGGCCACCATCAACCTGGGCGGGTTCATCGCGGCCGAGGCCGCGCTGTCGTTCCTCGGGGTCGGCGTGCAGTCGCCGGACATCTCGTGGGGCCTGATGATCGCCGACGCCCGGAGCCGGTTCCTGGAGGCGCCGCTGCCGCTGGTGTTCCCCGCCGTGTTCCTGAGCATCACCGTGCTGGCGTTCATCATGATGGGCGACGCCGTCCGCGACGCGCTCGACCCGAAGCTCAGGTAGGAGGGGGGATCAGATGAGTAAGACATCGCTGCGGACGTTGCCCGCCGAGGGAGGGCTGGGCGACGAGCCGTTGCTGGCGGTGGAGGACCTGCACGTCGAGTTCGTCACGCGGGCGGGCGTCGTCCGGGCCGTCAACGGTGTGAGCTACTCGCTCAACCCGGGTGAGACCCTCGCGGTCCTGGGCGAGTCGGGCTCCGGCAAGTCCGTGACCGCGCAGGCGATCATGGGCATTCTGGACATGCCGCCCGCGCGCATTCCCAAGGGAGAGATCCGCTTCCGCGGGACCGACCTGCTCAAGCTGTCGGACGAGGCGCGGACGCAGGTCCGTGGCCAGCGCATCGCGATGATCTTCCAGGACGCCCTGTCGGCGCTCAACCCGGTGTTCACCGTGGGCTGGCAGATCAGTGAGATGTTCCGCGTCCACCGCGGAATGTCCAAGCGCGACGCGATGGCCAAGGCCGTCGAGCTGATGGACCGGGTCCGCATCCCGGCCGCCAAGCAGCGCGTCAACGACTACCCGCACCAGTTCTCCGGGGGCATGCGCCAGCGCATCATGATCGCCATGTCGATCGCGCTGGACCCGGAGGTGCTGATCGCCGACGAGCCGACGACCGCGCTCGACGTGACGGTCCAGGCCCAGATCATGGAGCTGCTCGCCGACCTGCAGCGCGAGAGCAACATGGGCCTGATCCTCATCACGCACGACCTCGGCGTCGTCGCCGACGTCGCGGACAAGATCGCGGTCATGTACGCGGGGCGGATCGTGGAGAACGCCCCGGTGTACGACATCTACCGGACGCCCGCCCACCCGTACACGAAGGGCCTGCTGGAGTCGATCCCCAGGGTCGACCTCAAGGGCCAGGAGCTGTACGCGATCAAGGGTCTGCCGCCCAACCTGCTCAACATGCCGACCGGCTGCGCCTTCCACCCGCGGTGCCCGTACCGTCAGGACAACTGCGTGACCGACGCCCCCCCGCTCTACGGGATCAGCGGTACGCGCAACAGCGCCTGCCACTACTGGAGGGAGGTCCTCGATGGCGACCCAAGGTGAGCGCATCCTGGAGGTGCGCGACCTGGTCAAGCACTTCCCGCTGACCCAGGGCATCATGTTCAAGAAGCAGATCGGCGCCATCAAGGCCGTGGACGGCGTCTCCTTCGACCTGAACAAGGGCGAGACGCTGGGCATCGTCGGCGAGTCGGGCTGCGGCAAGTCCACGCTGGCCAAGGTGCTGATGGCGCTGGAGCGGCCGACGTCCGGCTCGGTGGTCGTCAACGGGCGCGACATGGCCCGCGCCAAGGGCGCCGACCTCAAGCGGATGCGCCGCAACATCCAGATGGTGATGCAGGACCCCTACACCTCGCTGAACCCCCGGATGACCGTCGGCGACATCGTGGGCGAGCCGTTCGAGATCCACACCGAGGTCGCGCCCAAGGGCGACCGGCGGCGCAAGGTGCAGGAGCTGCTGGAGGTCGTGGGCCTCAACCCCGACCACATCAACCGCTACCCCCACCAGTTCTCCGGTGGTCAGCGCCAGCGCATCGGCATCGCCCGCGGTCTGGCGCTCCAGCCTGAGATCATCGTCTGCGACGAGCCGGTGTCCGCGCTCGACGTGTCGATCCAGGCGCAGGTCATCAACCTGCTGGAGCGGCTGCAGAACGAGTTCGGCCTGGCGTACATCTTCATCGCCCACGACCTGTCGGTGGTGCGCCACATCTCCGACCGGGTCGCAGTGATGTACCTGGGCAAGATGGTGGAGCTGGGCAAGGACCTGGAGATCTACGACCGGCCGGCCCACCCGTACACCCAGGCGCTGCTGTCGGCCGTCCCGGTCCCCGACCCCGAGGGCCGCGAGCAGCGCGAGCGGATCATCCTGCAGGGCGACCCGCCCTCGCCGGCCAACCCGCCGTCGGGCTGCCGCTTCCGCACCCGCTGCTGGAAGGCCCAGGAGATCTGCGCCGAGCAGGAGCCGCTGCTCCAGATCCGGCCGGGCACGGCGCACCTCAGCGCCTGCCACTTCGCGGAGACGCACGACGTGGTCCACGCCGGCTGACGCCGCCGCCCACGTCCTCGGGGGCCCCGCGCGATCCGTTCGCGCGGGGCCCTCGGCGTTCCTCCGCCTCTTCGCCGTACGGGACGGTGTCGCGGGTGGGTCGCGCAGGGGCGGTCAGGCGGGTCAGCGGGTGGCGATGACGGCCGAGCCGTGGCCGAACAGGCCCTGGTTGACCGCCAGGCCCACCAGGGCGCCCTCCACCTGACGCCCGCCCGCCCGGCCGCGAAGCTGCCAGGTCAGCTCACACACCTGGGCGATCGCCTGGGCGGGGATCGCCTCGCCGAACGAGGCCAGCCCTCCCGAGGGGTTCACCGGGACCCGTCCGCCGAGCGCGGTGTCGCCGGCCCGCAGCAGCTTCTCCGCCTCGCCGGACGGGCAGAGGCCGACGTCCTCCATCCAGTCGAGCTCCAGCGCCGTGGACAGGTCGTACACCTCGGCGAACGACACGTCCTCCGGGCCCAGCCCCGCCTCCTCGTACGCGCTGTGTGCGATCGCCGCGCGGAACGGCCGCCCGGTGGGTGGCGCGGCGGCGCTGGAGTCGGTGGCGAACTCCGGGAGCTCCAGCACGGTGTTGGGGAAGGCGGGCGTCACCGTGGAGACGGCGGCCAGGCGCACCGCGTCCGTGACGCCGCGCCGCCGGGCGTAGTCCTCCGAGGCGAGCACGAGCGCGGCCCCGCCGTCGGAGGTGGCGCAGATGTCCATGAGGCGCAGCGGGTCGGCCACCACGGGCGAGGCCAGCACCTCCTCGGCCGTGACGCGCTTGCGGTAGCGGGCCAGCGGGTTCAGCGAGCCGGCGCGGGCGTTCTTGACCTTGACGGCCGCGAAGTCCTCGGGCGTGGAGCCGTGCAGGGCCATCCGGCGGCGCGCGTACAGCCCGAAGTAGGCCGGGTTGGTCGCGCCGAGCAGGCGGAAGCGCAGCCAGTCGGGGTCGTCGGGGCGGTCGCCGCCGACCGGCTTGAAGAAGCCCTTCGGCGTGGAGTCGGCGCCCACGACCAGCGCCACGTCGCACAGCCCGGCGAGGATCCGGGTCCGCGCGATGTCGACCGCCTGCGCGCCGGAGGCGCAGGCGGCGTAGCAGGACGCGATCCGGGCGCCCGACCAGCCGAGCGCCCTGGCGTACGTCGCCCCGGCCACGAAGCCCGGGTAGCCGTTCCTGATCGTGTCGGCCCCGACCAGGAACCCGACCTCGGGCCAGCTCACGTCCGCGTCGCGCAGGGCCTCGCGGGCCGCCGCCAGGCCGTACTCGGTGAACGGGCGGCCCCACTTGCCCCACGGGTGCATCCCCGCGCCCAGCACCACCACGCTCACGACGCCGGCCCCCACATCCACACGAGCGGCCCGTCGCCGAGCGGGCCGCAGGTCAGCTCCAGCTCCATGCCGACCTCCAGGTCCGCGACCGTGAGGTCCCTGACCTGGCCGAGCACCACGATGCCCTCGCGCTCCAGCTCCACCGCCGCCAGCGTGACGGGTGCGTACGGCTCGGCGGCCACGTACGGGGCGGGCGGGGGATAGCAGGAGTTGGTGTAGGACCAGACGCGGCCCCGCCGGGACAGCCGCGTCACCTCCAGGTGCTCGCCGTCGCAGCCGGGATTGGGGCAGAAGCCGGTCCGCGGGGGGAACGTCACCGTGCCGCAGGCGGCGCAGCGGGCGCCCAGGAGGTGGGTGACGCCGTCCTCGACCGTGAACCAGCCGTCGATCGCCAGGGTCATGCCAGGAGTATTACACAAGCGCTTGTTAGGGATAAGGGTGCGGGGCGGGCTCAGTGGGCGCGTCGGCGGGCCACCACGTGGGCCGCCATCGCGAGGCAGAGCGCCACCAGCCCGAGCAGCGTCGGCAGCCGGGACTCCGGCGCGCCGCCGTCCGCCGGGGCAGGCCTCCGCGGCGGGGCCGGAGGAGCCGCGCCCGCCCTGGCTCCCGCCATCCGGCTCGCCTCCCGCAGCGCCAGCAGCGCGTCGGCCACGCCGTGCCCGTACGAGGGGTCGCGGCCCTCCGCGCGGGAGGCGGCCTCTGGACGCCGGACGGGAGGCGAGGCGGTGCCGCGCTCGATGGCCGCGCGCACCTGGCGCGGCGGCAGTCCGGGATAGGCGGACCTGACCAGGGCCGCGATGCCCGCCACCATGGCCGCGGCCGCGCTCGTGCCGTCGCCCACCACGTAGGAGCGGTCGCCGTCGGCCGTGAGGATGCCCGTGCCGGGGGCCACCACCGAGAGGTAGTTCTGGCGGTTGGAGAACGACGCCACCTTGAGCCGCCGGTCCACCGCGCCGACCGCGATGACGCCGGGATAGGCGGCGGGGTAGTTCTTGCGGTTCGTGGTCTCGCCGTCGTTGCCCGAGGAGGCCACGAGGACGGCGCCGCGGCTCAGCGCGTACCGGACCGCCTCCTTCTCGGCGGGGGAGCCGTTCCAGGCGCCGCTGCCGCCGCCCAGGGACATGCTGATGACGTCAGCGCCGTGGTCGGCGGCGTAGCGGATGCCGCGGGCCAGCGCGTCGGGCCGGCCTGCGGCGGGGCGCGCGCGCAGCGGGTCGTCGTTCTCCAGCGTGACGCGGACCGACAGGATGCGGGCCCCGGGGGCGACGCCGAT
>NZ_JBFAIA010000280.1:0-6758 GCF_040654455.1 Nonomuraea sp. NPDC050691 | reverse complement strand
TATTCTTTCAGCGACCGTATTCTCTGTCAAATTCGGCGCTTTCGGAATTCCGACCGCACCCCGTCTCCGGGGCAACCCCTCTAACTTACCAGCCCATCCAGACACATGCGAATCGTCCGGATGAAGCCAGAAGATGAGGGGAGGCGCGGGGCATCTCCGAGGCTCTCTCGAGCCCCTGGCCGCCCTGCGAAGACAACACTAGCAGCCCTACGCCCGTGCTTCGCGCCACTCGGGTAATCACATGGTCCTTCCCTCCCCTCATGTCACTCAAACCTCGGCATGCCCACCGCTGTTCGTACGACGAGTCGGCTGGGTCGCGCGGCAAGCCGACGTCAACCCATCCGCAATCGCGTGACGGTACGAAGTACTTACGAGCACTCTGCACCCTCGGAGGTGTCCCCATGACCCGCTCGGAGTTCGATGACATCCGCGCCTTCCTCGCCGACGAGGCGACACACGCCGGCGACCTGTTGCGGGTCGCCCGGACTCTGATCGACGACCTGGAGCACGTCCGCATGCGTGAGGCCATCCTGCGGACGTACTACCTGCGTCTCCTTACTGCCGCCCGCGCCACCGTGGCGGCAGACACGGTCGGCGCCCCAGACCCGCTGGTCTTCCTCAAGCACGAGCTCGCCGAGCACGGCCAGCTCCCCGAGGAGGGCGCGGCCGTGCAGCGCATCCTGTCCGACGCGCGGGCGGCCGAAGCGCTGCTCGCCTGCCTGGAGCAGAACGGCCAGCGGCGTCCGCAGGGCATGCGTCTGCGCCGCTGCGTCGGGACCGGCCGCCGCCTCTCCCACTGACCGGTCCGTCACCGGCTGCCCTGGCCCACCGCCGACGTCCGGCGCCTGGCCGCCGGCGCCTCCAGGTCCGGTGGATCATCCACTCCCGCTGACGGACGCCGATGTGTTCTACGTCTGGAGGTAAACGCCCATGTGGGGCGGGCGGCTCTCACCCACCTGACCGACACTCCGTGGGGCGGACGGCCACTCAGCGCGGCGGACAGCTCTCACCCGACTGACCACCCCCTGGGGGCGGGCGACCACTCTGTGGGGCAGCGGCTCTCATCCGACTGACCGATCCCGACTGACCGATGCTGCACAGGGCACCGCGCCTGCCGACACTGCTCGTACTGGGCGACCCTGTATGTTCCGGCCAGTCCTGGCGGGCGTGCAAGGCGACGGGAGTCAACTAGGGCGTCGGCTCCCTCTCGGGCTGCACGTCGGCTGCTCCGGCCTACGACTCGTCCCGGGCTGCGACACAGGGCGGGCAAGTGAACTCGTCCGCCGCGAGGCGTCCACGCCTCGTCCTTCCTCAGGCCCTCCAGTCGCACAAGACGTCCTACGTCAAGCCCGTTCACACAGCCGGTCACAACGCATCCTGCGTCAGGCCTGTCCACACAGTCACTCACCGCGCAACGTGTGCCAGGCCCTCCACCGGATGTCGGCGGCTCCGGAGCGGGGCGTCAGCGGCGGTCCGATGCACTCCCCATCCCTTGACCAGGGGCGGGAGGCGCGTGATGCGCCGTCGGGCCGGGTGACTGGATGACAACTTCGCACATACCCACCCTTGGTGCTATGGCTGTCAGACTGCGCGTATGTGGCAGCGAGGGTTGAATTGGGCGGCAGTCGCCTTTGTCGGGATATTCGGCCTAATGTGGGTTGGCGTAGTGATTTACGCGGACGCCGACTCTGCCCTCTGGATGCGCGCCGGGGAGACGATCTTCGGCCTCGTCCTCACCGGGTGGGCCGTCCGAAGGGCCGCCAAAATGATCATCAGAGCGTGAGTGCCATGAGCGAGCAACTCTACGAAATCAGCTATGACATGGGCGACGACGTACAGGAATCTTGGGTCGCCATGTATCGCGACAGGTTCCCGGAGCGCCATCGCATCGCCGAGATCGACGATGAGGCGGCGCGCGGTATCTCGCGTTGGGTCCACGAGGAGGACCCGCGGGAGTCCGACGCGCATGTGGACCTGCTGGAAGAGCCCCGATCGTATTTCGAGGACGACGAACGGGGCTGAGAACCTCTGACCTCGCCTCTCAGGGCTGGTACGGCGGTGCGACGCCCCATCCCCAGTGCGGCACGGGTGCGCTCGTCACCGGCTTGGCATCGGTTTGGGAGTTTTGCAGCGCCAACCTGGTTCCCCATTCGATGTAGCCGGCGAACGCCGCCCTGAACTCAGGATCGTCCGGCAAACCGACCTCGTCGGCGGCGTCCATGAGCAGGTTCACCCAGCGGCGCCGCTGCGGTTCGGTTATCGCCTTGCCCAGGTGCATGGACAGCATGTGGGGATAACCGCCGCGCTCCTTCGTATAGCGGTCTGGGCCGCCGAACACCTCAGCCAGCCACATGGCGACATAGCGGGGATGATCGGGATCCATGTGCCGGAACAGCGGCCCGACCAGATCGTCCTTGCGGACGTGCGCGTAGAACGCCTCCGTGAGGCGCTCCAGCGCCTCCGCTCCGCCCGCCCACTCGTAAAGGGTCGGCACCGTCTCACTTGTCATGTAATCATGTAATCAGGTAGGAGTGCGGCGACTCAACCCCTTCAGCCAGCCGTCGAGGCCGTCCCGCATCGGACGGCCCGACTCTGACCGGTACCCGCTGGACGGCGGGGACGGTGTGGCCGCCGCTGATGATGACCTCGCGCACAGGCCGCCGCCGATCCTTGTCTCTCCAGAGACTGGCCGCAAGTCCGCTCCACGGACCGGCTTCGGTTTCTCCACAGACCGGCCGCCGGTGAGCGCTCCCCTGCTCTCATCCCTTCACCGCCAGAACGCCGCCGTGCTACGCGAAGTCTGGACAATCTGGGGATGACCTTCAACCACAACGATCACTACCACGCCTTGCTGACCAAGCAGCTTCCTGGCGGAGCCCGCCGGGCGCTCGACGTGGGGTGCGGAACGGGACGGTTCGCGCGCACGCTCGCGGCGCGAGGACTGGACGTGGACGCGGTCGACCCCGACAAGGCCGTCATCGACGCCGCGACGGGGGCAGGCGTCCGCTACATCCACGGCGACATCACGACCATGGAGCTGGAACCCGGCCGCTACGACTACATCTCGTGCCTGGCAAGCCTGCACCATGTGCCGTTCGAAACCGTACGGGCGTTGAGGACGGCCCTGGCGCCTGGCGGGGTGCTGGCCGTACTGGGGTGCTACCGGGCGAACGCTCCTTCGGATTACCTGGTCGACCTGCTGGCCATCCCGGCCAACGCCGCCATGCGGCTCGCGTTGATCGGACGTCCTGCCCCGGAGGTCGACGCGCCGGTGACGGGGGCGAGCATGACGTTGGAGGAGATCAGGAGGGAGGCCGCGACGCTGCTGCCCGGGGCGCGGATCAGGCGGCTGTTGTTCTGGCGCTATCTGCTGACTTTTCAGGCGGTGTGACGCCTCCGGAACGGGGTTGCGCTCGTGGGGATGCTCCCCTTGAGCTCTGCGGCCCGGACGCCGTACGTGCAGCGGTGATCCACCGGGCGCCGCGAGCGCGTATTCCCGGACAGACTCCTTGGCGATCCCGCACAAGGACGTCCGCCCCGTCGCGTCGCGCTGCCCACGGGCGCGGGTCAGCCGATGGCCAGGGCTTCGTCGTTCGGGTCGTCCGCGAAGCCGGGGACCCAGCGGATGACCTCGTCGCGAAACCGCGCCGTCGTGTTGAGCTGGCACAGGACGCCGATACCGGCCGCGTGGACGCGGTGGATGAGGACGTACGACACGGGAAGGTTGAGCTGGCGCACCACGTTCGTCGGGCGCAGATCCGTGACGCTGGCGGCCTGCGCCTGGAGCCATTCCCGGCTGAACGTGAACTCCTCCACTGCCGTGGGCTCCACGTACGGAGCGAGGAACGCGCGCAGCGCGTCCGGGTCCACCTCTATTTCCGGGCGGATGAAGCCCTCCTCCCGCAGGCCGTCGACCACGGTCCTCATGTCGCCCTGGTTGAAGATCCTGGTCAGCTGGCCGAACGCCGTCGGGTAGCCCTCGGGGAGCCGGTTGACGGCGCCGAAGTCGAGGATGCCCAGCTTGCCGTTCGGCAGCATGCGGAAGTTGCCCGGATGCGGGTCGGCGTGCAGCATGCCCACGCGTGCCGGCGAGCAGAAGAGAAAGCGGACGAACAGGAGCCCCATCCGGTCGCGCTGTTCCTTGGTGCCCTCGGCGATGATCCGGGACAGCGGCGTGCCGTCCATCCACTCGCTGACGAGGACCATCTCGTTGGCGGCGATCACGTCGGGGACGTGGAAGTCAGGGTCGTCCATGAACTCGAGGGCGAAGGCGTGCTGCGCCTCCGCCTCCCGGAGGTAGTCGAGCTCCTCGGCGATGCGCTCGCGCAGCTCCGCCAGCACCGCCTTGATGTCGAGCCCCGGCAGGATGACCCCGAAGAGCTTGCCGAGCCGGGCGAGCTGGGCGAAGTCGCCGAGCAGCGCCTTGCCCGCCCCCGGGTACTGGATCTTGACGGCGGCCTCCCGGCCGTCGTGCCACACGGCCCGGTGGACCTGGCCGATCGACGCGGCGGCCGTGGGCTTGTCGTCGAACGAGATGAAGTGGTCGCGCCAGTCGTCGCCGAGCTGCTCGGCCAGCACCTTGTGCACGGTCGCCGTGGGCAGCGGGGGCGCCGCCTCCTGCAACCTCGTCAGGGTGGCGCGGTAGGGACCCGCGATCTCCTGTGGCAGGGCGGCCTCGAAGATGGACAGGGCCTGCCCCACCTTCATCGCTCCGCCCTTGAGCTCGCCGAGCACCTTGAAGATCTGCTCGGCCGTCCGCTGCTGGATCTCCAGGGCCACCGTCTCGGCCGGCTTGCCTCCGATGCGCTTGCCGAGCCCGAGGGCGGCACGGCCGGCGAACCCCAGCGGAAGGGAGGCCAACTTGGCAGAGCGCGTGACGGCGCGGCGCGGAAGATCGCTCACACTGATGCGCGGCCTCTCACAGCGAGAAACCGCTCCCCCTTTCGACGGTCGTCGCCGGAACACCTCAGTCGCTCTTGGGCGACACGACCATTCTTAGCGAATGAGGATTGTTTCGCATACAACGACATTCAGGATGCCGGGTCCAGGACGTGCTCCCCCAGCGTCCATCGGGGGTGACGTCCACTGTGCAGTTCGTCACAGCGGACGGGCGACCGTCCAGATGGGCCAGCGCGTGCCCCGCCGCGGCCGCGGCCACGACCGTGGCCAGGGTGGTGTCGCAGGCGATCTCGCCGGGTGGGTAGCCGCCCAGGCGGGCGGTCACCATCGCCCATCCGGGGTCGCGGTCGCGCCGCGTCAGGTCGAGGCAGTGCAGGCACACCGTACGGCCCGGCAGGACGAGCGGCCCCACGGACCCGTGCCCCTCGAACGCGGAGGCGAGCAGGTGCGGGATGCCCAGCTCGGCCAGCTCGTTGACCAGGACGAAGTCGAGCGGCTCCACGGGGGCCAGGATGACGAGGTGGGGGCGGTGGGTCCCGTCGCCGAGGTAGGGGCCGCCGGCCTGCACCAGGGCGGAAGGGGTGCCGGGAGGGGCGGGCGGGGTGACGATCGGCGCTGGGCGGACGTGGTCTCTTACTGGCCAGGGGTTGCGTTCTGCCCGGGTGGGGCACGGGTGGACGTCACTCGGGGCCGACGGCGCGTGGACGTCGCTCGAAGCTGATGGCGGGCGGACACCGCCCGAGGCGGATGGCGGGTGGTCGTGGGGCTGGAGGGAAGGGGATGCCGTTCCCTCCGGCCGGGCGAGGGGGCTGACGGTGGTTGAGTGAGAGTGCTTCGGGTGAGGACGGGGGCGAGGGGCGCGCCGGCGTGGGATCGGGGTGGGAGTGCTGCCCCCGGTTGCCGCCGGAGCGTTGTGCTCCACTGGAGCCCCGTTCGTCGCAGGGCCCGGAGGGACGCCGCCGGAGGTGAGGCGGCGTGCGACGGCCACGGCGCCGTCCTGGCGGCTGAGGCCGAGCTCGCTCCAGGTCAGGCCGCCGGGCGTCAGGTCGCGGGGCCGGACCGGGCCCGGGTCGAACACCCGGATGTCGCCCACTCCGCATGAGGCCAGCAGGGCGACGATCTGCGCCCCGACCCGGCCCGCTCCGTAGACGCGCACCCGTGCTCGTCTTCTCGCCCGGAACACCGCTGAGCCGCCGTCGGAGCCCGGGGAAGCCAGGTCGAGGGCGTCCACGTCCGGCTCCAGCCGGTCGCGCTCGGCCAGGGACAGACCGCGCAGCGACACGTGACCGGCTGAGGCGTCGTGGAGGACCCTGCGGGCGGTGAGTTGGTCGAGCAGGGCGCGGGCCATCGGCTCGTCCAGGCCGGCGGCGGAGGCGGCACGCAACACCTGCCTCAGGTCGCGGGTGCCGTCGAGCAGGGCGATCCATCGCCGGACCGGGCCGGTGAGACCGGTCAGGACGACGGCTTTGGCGGGGTGGACACCGATCTGCAGGGTGTGCTCGTCGCGGAGGATGCGGCGGAGGGCGGGCTTCACACGTGGCCTCATGGGGCGGAAGGTTTCCACGTCGCGGCGGCTCCGCGTGGCGGGTTTTCGCGGGCTGTGGATAAGTCGGCGGGGCAGGGATGGGCTGTGGAAACGTCGCGGGCTCGCGGCGAAGGTTTGGAGGGATCCGGCTCGGACGGATGGCGGCCGTCAGAGCGTAGTCGGACGGATGGCGCCCGTCAGAGCCGGCTCGGACGGATGGCGCCCGTCAGAGCGGGGTCGCGCCGCTCGCCCGATACACGGACGCGACTGTCCGACCGTGCGCCCGGGCGGCCGTACGCCCGGGCGGCCGGGCGGCCGTACGCCCGGGCGGCCG
>NZ_JBFAIA010000279.1:0-6842 GCF_040654455.1 Nonomuraea sp. NPDC050691 | reverse complement strand
GGCGGCCGGCCGGGCTACGACCAGATCGCCCAGGGCGAGGCGGGGCTGATGTCGCTGACGGGCCCCTCGCCGGACGAGCCGTACCGGGTGGGCGCTGGGCCGGCAGCGGCTTGCGGTGGACGACGGTGAGCGTGGTGACGGCTCGGGTCAGCACCACGTAGAGCCGCGCCAGCCCCCTGGGCTCCGCCTCCACGATGTCGGCCGGCTCCACCACGACCACGTGGTCGTACTCCAGACCCTTGGCCAGCGTCGCCGGCACCACGAGCAGCCGGTGCTCCTCGGTCGAGTCGGGGCCGAGGACCGCGTGGGCGAGACCGGCCCCGGCCAGCGTCCCGGTCACCTCGGCCACCAGGGCGTCCGGCGCGATGACGCCGATGGACCCCTCACGGCCGAGCGCCTCCCGCACGGCGGCCAGGACCTCGCCGCCCTCCCGCACGGTCAGCGAGCCGGCGCCGGGACGCAGCGACCGGGGCGCGGCCAGGCCGGGGGCGATGGACGGCAGCAGGCGGGCGGCGTAGTCGAGGACCTCGCGCGGCACGCGGAAGCCGAGCGTCAGCTCCGTGACCTCGCCCTCCTGCCCGAGATGCGCCAGCACGGCCTCCCAGGTGGTCGCCGACCACGGCGTGGTGCCCTGGGCGAGGTCGCCGAGCACGGTGGCCGAGCCGTTGCGGCAGCGCCGGCCGAGCGCGCGAAGCTGCATCTCCGACAGGTCCTGCGCCTCGTCCACCACCAGGTGGCCGAGCGACGGCGTGCGCTCCATGAGGTCGGCGAGCTCGTCTAGCAGCGCCGCGTCGGCCGCCGACCACTTGGCCGACTTCCAGCTCCGGTACGGCTTGGCCCAGACCAGCCGCTCCTGCTCCTCGGCCGACAGGTCGGTCTTGGCGGCGCGGGCCAGGAACTCCGGGTCGGACAGCAGCCGGAAGAGCACCTGCTCGGGCGTGAGCTTGGGCCAGACGGCGTCGACGAGCTGCCGTACCGGCTTGGAGCGGGCCACGGCGTCCTGCACCCGGTCGTCGGGCGACTCACCCCGCTGCTCCATGCGGACCAGCACCTGGTGGGCCAGCCGCTGGGCCAGCGCGGCGCGGCCGGGGACGTAGCGGGTCGTGCCGCGCAGGGAGGCGACGATCTCGCGGACCTCGTAGTCGGCCACGCGGAAGCGGTAGGCGCCCTTGGTGAAGACGACGCCCTCCTCCGGCTTGACGACGTGCAGCCACAGGGCGCGCTCGAGGACCTTCGCCATGCGCGCGTCGCCCTTGAGCGCGGCCACCTCGGGCTCCTCGGGCGCGGCGTGCTCGCCGAGCAGCCCGGCGACCGTCGTCTGGTCGACCTTGACCTCGCCGAGCGCGGGGAGGACGGAGGAGATGTAGGACAGGAACGCGCGGTTGGGCCCGACGATCATCACGCCGGAGCGGGCCAGCCGCTCGCGGTGGGTGAACAGCAGGTAGGCGGCCCGGTGCAGGCCCACGGCGGTCTTCCCGGTGCCGGGCGCCCCCTGGACGCACACGGTCTGGGTCAGCGCGGAGCGGACGATCTCGTCCTGGTCGGGCTGGATCGTGGCGACGATGTCGCGCATGGGGCCGGTGCGGGGCCGCTCGATCTCCTCGGTGAGGATCCGGGACGGCCCGATCTCGCCGCCCTCGGCCAGCGGCTCGTCCTCGTACGCGGTGAGCGCGCCGCCGTGGTAGCCGAAGCGGCGCCGCCGTACGACGCCCATGGGCTCGGCGGGGCTGGCCTGGTAGAACGCGCGGGACACCGGCGCGCGCCAGTCGATGACGAGGGGGCGGCTGGTGCCGTCGTGGACGTGGCGGCGGCCGACGTAGATCGTGCTGGGCAGGTCGTCGTCCCCGGCGCGGTCGAGGCGGCCGAAGAACAGGGGCGTGTCGGGGTGGTCGGCGAGGGCGGCCACGCGCTGGTCGAGCAGGCCCTGGAGGATCTGCTGGGACACCCAGTCGCCGGCGGCGTCGGCCGAGAGGGACTGGGCGTGGGCGCGCATCGCGCGCAGCGCCTCGCGTGACTCGGCCAGATGGGCCTGCTCGGCGGCGAGCACGTCGGCGGGGGCGTCGGGTATGTCGGGGGCCAGCTGGTGTGCGGGCATGCGAAAGCGCCTCCCTGGGGAGTGTCGGCAGAGGTGACGGACGGTGGTGGTGCAAGGTAGCGAGCCGGACAGTTTAGTGGGGGCCCCGGCATGCTTCCAATCGATTTACCCGGGGTAGGCACAGGGCGTGGGACGCGCACGGCTCCGCTTCTCGCCGATCATCCCGACCATCGCGAGCTTCCTGCTCGCGGCGCTGTGGGGACTGTCGGTGTTCGCCGGTTGGGGCGTGGAGGCGTTCTGCCCGGGGGGCCGGCCGGAGGACTGCTCGCAGCGGCTCGACACGGTCTCCACGGTGTCGGGCTTGTTCGCGGTCCTGGCGGCGTGCTGCACGGCGGGGGCGTGGCTGGTGCCGACGGCCAGGCGCGACGCGCGCGTGTTCACCTGGTTCATGGGGGCGGGCGTGGCGGCCTGGATCGCCGCCGAGGGAGTGCTTTTCCTCGGCGGAATGCTCGCCAGGTAACCAACCTGGAAGATGCCTGGCAAAACCAAGAAATTCGGGCATATCAGGTGGGTTTGCCCGATCATGGGGGTATGTCGCCAGCGGTTCGGTTACGGCGGCGGATTGCACGCAGAGGGGGGTGGTTCGATTGTCGACGGCCCGCGGAGTCTCGTGGACGTGACGGACGCCGGTGCCCGGCCGCCGCGCGGCCGGGTCATCAGCAGCTGAGCCCCGGACCGAAGAGCGGGATCAGACCCCGCCGAGCACGTCGTCGGCGTCGATGATCTGGTACGCGTACCCCTGCTCGGCCAGGAACCGCTGGCGGTGCGCCGCGAACTCCTGGTCGACCGTGTCCCTGCTGACCACCGTGTAGAAGCGCGCCCCGCCGCCGTCGGCCTTGGGCCGCAGCACCCGGCCGAGCCGCTGCGCCTCCTCCTGGCGCGAGCCGAACGTGCCCGACACCTGGATCGCCACCGCGGCTTCCGGCAGGTCGATCGAGAAGTTGGCCACCTTGGACACCACCAGCACCTGGATCTCCTTGTCGCGGAACGCCTGGTAGAGGCGCTCGCGCTCCTTGACCCGGGTCTCGCCCTTGATGACCGGCGCGTTGAGGTGCTCGCCCAGCTCGTCGAGCTGGTCGATGTACTGGCCGATGACCAGCACCTGCTCGCCCAGGTGGCGGCGCACCAGCGCCTCGGTGACCCGCGTCTTCGACGGCGTCGTGGCGCAGAAGCGGTAGCGCTCCTCCGACTCGGCCATCGCGTACGCGAGCCGCTCCTCGTCGGTGAGCGTCACCCGCACCTCGACGCAGTCGGCGGGCGCGATCCAGCCCTGGTTTTCCATCTCCTTCCACGGCGCGTCGTAGCGCTTCGGGCCGATGAGGGAGAAGACGTCGCCCTCACGGCCGTCCTCGCGCACGAGCGTCGCGGTCAGGCCGATGCGGCGGCGGGCCTGCAGGTCGGCCGTCATCCGGAAGATCGGCGCGGGCAGCAGGTGGACCTCGTCGTAGACGATCAGGCCCCAGTCGCGCGCGTCGAACAGCTCCAGGTGGCTGTAGACGCCCTTCCGGCGGGTCGTCATCACCTGGTAGGTGGCGATGGTGACCGGGCGGATCTCCTTCTTCGAGCCGGAGTACTCGCCGATCTCGTCCTCGGTGAGCGAGGTCCGCTTGATCAGCTCCTGCTTCCACTGGTGGGCGCTCACCGTGTTGGTGACCAGGATCAGCGTGGTGGCGCGGGCGTGGGCCATGGCCGCCGCGCCGACGATCGTCTTGCCGGCGCCGCAGGGCAGCACGACGACGCCGGAGCCGCCGTGCCAGAACGCGTCGGCGGCCTCCCGCTGGTAGGGCCGCAGGTTCCAGCCGTCCTGGGCCAGGTCGATCGGGTGGTGCTCGCCGTCCACGTAGCCGGCCAGGTCCTCGGCCGGCCAGCCGAGCTTGAGCAGCGCCTGCTTGACGTTGCCGCGGTCGCTCGGGTGGACGATCACCGAGTCGGCGCCGAGCCGCTCGCCCAGCATCGGCTGGATCTTCTTGGAGCGCAGCACCTCCTCCAGCACGGCCCGGTCGCTGGAGGTGAGGATCAGGCCGTGGACCGGGTCCTTCTCCAGGCGCAGCCGGCCGTACCTCGCCATGGTCTCGGCGATGTCGACCAGCAGCGCGTGGGGGACGGGGTAGCGGCTGTGGCTGATGAGGGCGTCCACGACCTGCTCGGCGTCGTGGCCGGCGGCGCGGGCGTTCCACAGCGCGAGCGGGGTGACGCGGTAGGTGTGCACGTGCTCGGGAGCGCGCTCCAGCTCGGCGAACGGCGCGATGGCCTTCCGGCACTCGTCGGCCTTGTCGTGGTCGACCTCGAGCAGCAGCGTCTTGTCCGACTGGACGATGAGCGGGCCGTCGTTCACGGACATCCTTCCTCCGGTTGACGCCTATCCAACACATCCGGAGCCGAGAACAGTCCCCGAACGGCGAAAACGCCTCGCTCAGTCGTCCAGGTAGCCGTTGGCGCCGAGGAGGAAGAACACGCCGATGGTCAGCGCGAAGCCCACCCCGTACAGGATCCAGCTCCAGGTGAGCAGGTCGCGTGCCGTCTTCGGCGGGGTCTCGGCGCGCAGGGCGAGCCCGGCCAGGATCGAGCCCGGGATGGCGAGGATGTTGCAGCAGGAGACGATCGCGAGGAGGTTCAGGATGAGCGCGACGAGCGCGGGGCCGTTCACGCCGCCGCGCCGGGGCGGGGGAGCGCCATGAGGAGGTCCGTAGCCATAGCCGTGGCCGGGCGGGGGCTGCTCGCCGTAGGGGGCTCCGTACGGCTCGTAGGGGTAGCCGCCGCTGGGGTCCGTGTGACTCATGTTCACCTCCTGAAGGTCAACACTTATCACGACATGTCGGGCGGACCGCGGGGGAACGCGATCAGGGAAGGCGGGCGCGCAGGGCCTTGCGGTCGAGCTTGAGCACGCTGGTCACCGGGATCGCGTCCACGAACACCACCTCGCGCGGGTACTTGACCCGTCCGACCCGCCCCCGCGCCCACGCGATCAGCTCGTCGGGCGTCACCGTGCGGCCCGGCATGAGCTGCACGAACGCCACGACCTCCTCGCCCACGCGCGGATCGGGCCGGCCCACCACGCCGGACATGACCACGTCGGGGTGCTCGTTCAGCGCGTCCTCCACGTCACGTGGGAAGACGTTGAAGCCGCCCCGGATGATCAGGTCCTTCTTCCGGTCCACGACGTAGAGATAGCCGTCGTCGTCCACGCAGCCGATGTCGCCCGTGCGCAGCTCACCGTCCACCAGCGCCGTGCCGCCCGGGTCGGACTCGTGCTCGCCCCAGTAGCCCAGCATCAGCGACTCGCCGCGCACGCAGATCTCGCCCACGTCGCCGCACTCCGCCTCGTCGCCGGAGGACTCGCGGATCGCGATCCGGTAGCCGGCCAGCGGCAGGCCCACGCTGCCCACCCGGCGCCGGCCCGGCGGGTTGAACGTGGTGACCGCGCTGGTCTCGGTCAGCCCGTAGCCCTCCAGGATCTGCGTGCCGGGCATCCGGCGCTCGAACTCCTCCAGCGCGTCGCGCCCCAGCGGAGCCGCCCCGCAGGTGAGGAACGCGAGGTCGGGCAGCGGGTGCTCCTCCAGCGGCTCGGCCAGCAGCATGTGCAGCATCGCCGGCACGACCGTGCCGTACCGGACGCGCTGCTCCGCCGCCAGCGACAGGAACGCCCTGGGATCGAACCAGCGCATCAGCACCGCCTGCTGCGGCGTCGTCGCGTGCATCCCGGCGACGGTGACGATCAGCCCGTACGCGTGGGAGAGCGGCACCGGCACGATGGCCCGGTCCAGCCCCTCCTGGTGCGACATCTCGAAGGCGTCCTTGGCCACCTGCCACAGGCCGCGGTGGCTGAGCATGACGCCCTTGGCCGTGCCGGTGGTGCCGCCCGTGTACATGAGCGCGGCCAGGTCGCCGGGGTCACGCGGCACCGGGCCCCGCTCGGCCGCCCGCTCCAGCTCGGCGGTGTCGACGAACACGGGGATGCCGACGCCGGCCTCCTCCACGACCGGCAGCAGCTCGGGCGACGTCACGATGGCCGAGGCGCCGCTGTCGGTGAGGATGTGCCGCAGCTCGGCGGCGCCCACGAGGAACACCACGGGCGTCACGACCGCGCCCGCCGCCCAGAGCGCCTGGTAGACGACTCCCACGTCGGGGGAGTTGGCCATCATCACCGCGACCCGGTCGCCCGGCCCGATGCCGGCCTCGACGAGCCCGCCGCAGACCCGGCGCGCGCGCCCGGCCAGCGCGTGACTGCGGTGCCAGACGCCGTCGTAGAACACCGAGTCGTGGTCGTCGAACCGCTCCCACGCCTCCTCGGCCAGCCGGCCCAGCGTCAGCTCACCCACGGCGCCTCCTCGGCCGGCCCGGCCGGGGGCGCGGTCATCCGCACGCTCACGGTCCCAACCTCGCGCGATCATCATCCACAGTCAAGGGTTGTCAGGACAACCGGGCCACTCCGCTGCGGTACGGGGCGTCAGGACAGCCCCGCGACTCCGGTGATGCGGTGCAGGGCGAAGCGGTGCACGGCCGCCCTGGTCTCGTCGTACGCGGTCAGGTATCCGCCCTCCATCCGGGCGGGTTCGAGGATGCGGGACGTGGCGTTGCCCTGCGAGTCGAGGTAGCCGATCCACACCCGTACGCCCTGCTTGATGGCGTCCTGGAGGGCACAGGAACCACTCCCTGCGCATGGCGGAGCCGTACACCGTGATGTGGTGGGTGCCCGAGGGCTACGTCCCCACCCTGACCGAGGCCATGGAACGCCTGGAGCGCCTCA
>NZ_JBFAIA010000278.1:0-6861 GCF_040654455.1 Nonomuraea sp. NPDC050691 | reverse complement strand
CCCCGGGATACTCGGCGACCCGGACGAACCACGGGTCGTCGTCCTGGGCGAACACCAGCGTCCAGTCCTCGGAGGCCAGCGCCAGCCACGGCGCCGAGACGGTCGAGCTGGCGGCGGACGATGCCCATGGTGGTCCCGAGGAGCACCTCCGCCTCGGGCCACACCACCGCGGAGCCGTCCCAGAAGGCCAGGTTCCAGATCGTGCCCTCGCTGAGCCGGCCCCGGCGGTCCGCGAACGCGGCGTCGTCGAAACCCTGCTCGACGGCCTGGCGCAGGAAGTACGTCTTGGCCACCTCGCCCACGTGCTTCACACCCGGCAGGACTCGTTCGTACTCCACGACCGCCAGGTCGAGCGGCCCCCGAGGACCGGACGCGGCGGGCCCGGTCCTCACCAGGAGCCGGGGCTCCGCGCCGGCTCCCGCCGCCGTGAACTCGCCTTCCGGGGAGTACACGGTGGCCGTCAGGGAGAGGTCGTCCGGACCGGCCGACAGCGCCGCCCGCAGGCGGTCCCGTACGAGGTCGTCGGGCAGGGCCCGGCCGAACAGCTCACCCGAGGCCGCCCGCAGCCGCGCGAGGTGCAGGTCCAGGCCCCTGACCCGGCCGCCGCGCACCTGCATGGCGGTGAAGTGGGCGTAGCCGGCGAAGGCGAGCGGCGCCAGTTCTTCGGCACTCGCCGCGTGTCCGTCACGGTGAACAACGAAAGAGGACATGCATCACTCCCGGAATCGTGCGGAATGTCCGCTGACGATGTGACGTTAAAGCCTCACACCGATGACAAGGTCAAATGCGGGGAGCGGGTCACATGCTGATCGGGGATCTGTCCCGGCGTACCGGGGTGAGCCCTCGGCTGCTGCGCTACTACGAGTCCCAGGGCCTGCTCGACGCCGGGCGCGGCACGAACGGCTACCGCTCCTACGACGAGGAGTCCGTGGTCACCGTGCGGCAGATCCGCGCGCTGCTGGGAGCCGGTCTGTCCACCGAGGTCATCCGCTCCGTGCTGCCGTGTGTCCGGGGCGAGCGCCCGGAGTTCGAGTGGTGCGCGGAGCTGTGGGACATCCTCAACGGGGAACTGGCCGCCATGGACACCCGCATCGGCGACCTCCAGCGAAGCCGCGGCGCCCTCGCCGGCTTCCTCACGCCGGACCCCGCTACGGCGCCGCACCTCGATCGAAGTCGACGGTGAGGGCGTCGGGCCCGGACAGGGCCTGACAGCTCCTCGTCCGATCACCCGTGACGGGCCGGTCCAGGGGTCAGGTCACCGCCATGTGTAGAACCCCTGTCCGCTCTTGCGGCCCAGTTCGCCCCGGGCGACCTTCTCGCGCAGCAGCCGCGGCGGGGCGAAGCGCTCGCCGAGCGTGGTGTGCAGGTGCTCGGCGATGGCCAGTCGTACGTCGAGCCCGACCAGGTCGGTCAGGCGCAGCGGGCCCATCGGGTGCCTGTAGCCCAGCCGCATGGCGTCGTCGATGGCCTCCGGCTCGGCCACGCCCTCCTCGACCATGCGGATCGCCTCCAGGCCGAGCGCGACGCCGAGCCGGCTGCTGGCGAAGCCGGGGGAGTCCTTGACGACGACGTCCTTCTTGCCGAGCGCGTGCGTCCAGTCCCGGGCGGCCGCGAGCGTGACGTCGGCGGTCTGCGGGGCGACGACCAGTTCGACCAGCTCCGAGACGGGCACGGGATTGAAGAAGTGCATGCCGAGGAAGCGCTCGGGCCGGGCGAGGGCCGCGGCCAGCTCGCCGACCGGCAGGGAGCTGGTGTTGGTGGCCAGCACCGTGTGCGCCCCGACCGCCCGCTCCGCCATGGCGAGCACCCGTGCCTTGAGCGCGAGGTCCTCGGGGACGGCCTCGACGACGAGGTCCGCGTCCGGTGGCAGGCCGTCGGGCGAGCCGGCGGCCGTGACCCGGCCGAGCACCGCGTCAGGTGGCTCGGTCAGGCCGCCACGTTCGAACGCGCGTCGCAGACCGGTGGCGACACGTTCCAGGGCGGCCGCCGCGGCCGGCTCGCCGCTCTCGACCACCGTGACGGACGAGCCGGCGACCGCGAAGGACTGGGCGATGCCGGCACCCATCCGGCCGCCGCCGATCACCGCCACCACCGCTGGAACCGCGGATCCGCCCATGTCCCGCCTCCTTGTTCTCCCTCCAGGAACCGGATCATCCGTTCCCGTTCGTCCTCCGCCTCGAACAGCACCGCCTCGCCGGCCGCGACACGGCGGTCCTCGACGGCCACCGCGATGGCGTGGAGCCGCCCTCGACCCCGCCCCGGCCGCACGGAGCGGACCCTCCGGCTGAGCGCGACCCACACGCCACAAAGGGACCTCGGCGGCGGCCCTAGCTCGCGGAGAGAGGGGTGCGGCGGGCGAGGACCCTGCGGTGGCTGATGCGCCATCCGCGTTCGCCGCGCGTGATCGTGTCCTCGTACGTGACGCTGCCGCACGTGCCGTCCGCGCGGATGCCGATGCCCTTGGACAGGCCGCGCACCCGCCCGTCGGGGAGCGGGGTGAGGACGACGTTGGTGACGTGGTGGCCGACCGGGTTGGCCTCGCCCATCGCGAGCGCCGCGGCCCGCAGCGCGGCCAGCCCCTCGATGATCCCGCCGCCGAGCTCGGTCACGTCGTAGGCGACGTCGTCGGTGAAGACCTCGTCCAGCCGGTCCAGCTCACCGCCGTCGACCAGGTGGCCGTGCAGCGCGATCAGCTCCGTGATGACCGTACGGTCGTCGATGTCCAGCGCCATCAGCCGCTCCCGTCGTGGTGTGCCCGCCCGTCCCCCTCCGGGACGCGGCCAGCTTAGACAGAGCCTGCGACAAATCCGCGAGAACGCGCTCCGGCAGGGAACGCCCTACCGGGAGGACGGCGGCCGGACGGGGGAGAGGCGATGGCCGGGGCACGGGTGCGGCGGGTCTACGAGGAGCCGGCGGGCGACGACGGGACGAGGGTGCTGGTCGACCGGGTATGGCCGAGGGGGCTGTCCAAGGCGGCGGCCCGGCTCGACGAGTGGTGCAAGGAGGTCGCGCCGTCCACGGAGCTGCGCCGGTGGTACGGCCACGACCCCGAGCGGTTCGCCGAGTTCACCGACCGCTACCTCGTCGAGCTGGAGGAGCCCGATCGGGCGGAGGCGCTGGCGCACCTGCGCCGCCTCGCCGGGGACGGCCCGCTGACGCTGCTCACCGCGACCACCCGCGCCGACATCAGCCACGCCGCCGTGCTGGCCGGGCTCCTCGGCACGTGAGGGGCCCTGGACACATGCCCCGGGCGGCGGGTCGAACGGGGGTGAGCGGCGCCCGTGAGGGCACCGCGTCCGGCCACCGGTAGACGCCCAGGCATCTCATCCGCGGGCCATGGTGCCGATGACCACGGTCGCGTACAGCTCGTCCGAGCTCGTCACGCGGGGGGTGAGGCCGGCGCGTGACATGGCCTCGGCCGTGTTCGTGGCCTGCCGTTCGCTCGTCTCCACCAGAAGGTGCCCGCCGGGGGCCAGCCAGAGCGGCGCCCCGGCGATCACGCGGCGGACGATGTCGAGCCCGTCCGCGCCCCCGTCCAGCGCCAGCAGCGGCTCGTGCTCGCGCGCCTCGGCCGGCAGCAGCCCGATGGCGCCGCTCGGCACGTACGGCGGGCTGGCCAGCAGGACGCCGACGCGGCCCCGCAGCCGGTCGGGAAGCGGCTCGTAGAGGTCGCCCTGGTGGACGTGGCCGCCGGCGGGGGCGAGGTTGCGCCGGGCGCAGCGGACCGCGACCGGGTCGATGTCGACGCCGTGCACCTCGACCGGGGCCCTGGCCACCCGTTCCTCCGCGCCGGGCGCGAACTCGGCGGGTACCGGCTCGGTGGGTACCGGCTCGTTGGGCGCGGGCTCGGCGGGCGCGGAAAGGGCGGCCGCCACCGCGGCGCCGAGCGCGCCCGAACCGCAGCAGAGATCGACGACCACCACCGGACGCCCGGCCGGAGGGCCGCCGGAGCCGTCTGTGAGCGTTCGCCGGGCCAGGTCGATCGCCTGTGCCGCCAGGAACTCGCTGCGGCGGCGCGGCACGAAGACCCCGGGGTCGATGGTCACCCGAAGACCGCAGAACTCGGCCCAGCCGAGCACGTGCTCGAGCGGCAGCCCCGCGACGCGCCGGTCCACCATGGCGGCGAGGTCGGCGGCGGTGCGGGCGGTGGAGGTGAGGAGCTCCGCCTCGTCCTCGGCGAAGACGCAGCCGGCCGCTCTGAGCCGGGCCGTGACGGCGGAGAGCGAGAGAGGAAAAGACGGTGGGGGAAATGGTGAAACCGACATGAAGCGCCCTTCCGGAATGCCGTGGGGCGCTCTCCCCGGTCAGCCGCGCCGGGTCACGGGCACGACCGCGGGGCGAGAGCACCCGGCCTGATGCGGCGAAATGGGGCTCACCTCCTCGATGGTCCACTGTTGGAGACGGCAGCCTATCGGAGCCCGTCACAGGCCCGCAAAGCGGTACGGGACGAGCGGTGCAGAGGGGGGAGCCCCGCCGCGCGAAGGGGACGCGCGGCGGGGCACGGCCACCGCGGGACCGAGGCCGCGGGGCGGAGTGAACCGCACGGACGGGGCGCCGCGCGGTGGAGAGGGAGCGTACGGGTGAGGGGCGTGCGGCTGAGGGGCGCGTGCGGCGGCGCGGGACCGCACGGGAGGGGCGCCCCCCGGGTTCGAACGGCTAGCAGGTCCCCCGGACGTAGGCCCGGAAGGTGAAGTTCCAGCGGCCCACGTACCTCGACTCGCCCGGCGTCACGCAGAAGTACTCGCTGGGCGACAGGATGTACGTCACGAGGATCCGCTCGTTGCCGCCGCCGCAGTTCCGGTACATCGCGGCGTCCCCGTCCCGGTAGAGGCCGCACTCCGCGGCGGCGGCCATGGAGATGCGCACGCCCTCGGGAGCGGGCGCGGCCGTCGCGGCGGACGCCGCGCCCCCGGCGAGCATCGTGGCGGTGTAGAGCGTGGACGCGGCGAGGGCCGCCCGGCGGAGCCCGGTGAGCTTGGTCATGGTGTTCTCCTTCACCTGTGGTGCTGCCGGCCGCCGCGGTGTGCGGCGGCGGGTTCGACAGGTGGATCGTCGCCCCGCCGAGGCGCAGGCCAGAAGGGGTTTCCCGGCCCCCGGGGCGAGGAGGAAACCGGGAAACCGCCTCCCACGTCGGCCTTTGCGGCGCCGAGCGCCCGGATACAGTGGGTGTCCGGCCGGATGCGGAACGTGGGTGAAGGGCGGGTGCTCGGGGTGCGGGCCGAGGAGCGGATGGATCAGGAGGGCTCGGAGACCCCGGGGGCCAGGCTGCGGCGGCTCCGGCGGGAACGCGGGCTGTCCCTCAACGAGCTGGCCCGGCGCACCCACTACACCAAGGGCTACCTGAGCAAGGTCGAGACCGACGACAAGGCGCTCACGCCGGGCGTCGCCCGCGGCTGCGACGAGGCGCTGGAGACCGGCGGGCAACTGGCGGCCCTGGTCGAGCGCGCGGCGGAAGCCTGCCCGTACCGGGGGTTGCGCCCGTACGAGGCGGAGGACTCGCGCTGGTTCTTCGGCAGGGAACGCGCCCTCGCCCTGCTCGTGTCCGGGCTGACCGAACGGCTGCGGGGCGAGGGGCCGCTGGCCGTGGTCGCCCCCTCGGGAGCGGGCAAGTCGTCCCTGCTGCGGGCCGGGCTGCTGGCCGCCGTCCGGCGCGGAGCGCTCCCCGCTCCCGGCTCCCGTTCCTGGCCCGCGCTGCTGTTCACGCCCGGCGAGCGGCCGGTCGCCGAGTTGCTCTCCCGCGTCGCCGGCGCCATCGGGCTGGACGCCGCCGACCTGGAACGGGCACTCGCCCACGGCCCCGCCCGGTTCGCGGCGTACGTAAGAGCCGCACTGGACGGGCAGCCGGTGGTGGACGTGCGAGCCACGCTCGACGCACGGCCCGGGCCGGACCGGCGGGCGGGAGGCCCCGAGGACCGGCGGCTGGTGGTCGTCGTCGACCAGCTGGAGGAGGTCTTCACGCTCTGCCCCGACCCGGCCGAGCGGCACGCCTTCCTCGACGCCCTCAACGCCCTGAGCCTCCGCCCCCCGGCCGGTGACCGGCGGGGAACGCCGGGCGCGCCGCCCGCGCTGGTCGTCCTCGGGGTGCGGGCCGACTTCTACGGCCACTGCCTGGCGTATCCCGGCCTGGTGGAGGCCCTGCGGGACGGCCAGTTACCGCTCGGGCCGATGACCCCGGCCGAACTGCGCGAGGTCGTCACCGGTCCCGCCCGCGCCGCCGGTCTGACCCTGGAGCCGGGCCTGGTGGAGCTGCTGCTGCGCGACCTCGGCGTACCACCGGACACCCCCGGCCACGGCCCGGGCCCCGTGCCCGAGCCCGGTGCCCTGCCCCTGCTCTCCCACGCGCTGCTCGTCACCTGGCAGCGGCGGCGCGGCGACACCCTGACCGTCGAGGACTACCGGCTGACCGGCGGCATCGGCGGCGCCGTCGCCGCCACCGCCGAGCGCGTCCACGACGGGCTCGACCCGCACGGCCGGGAGATCGCGCGCCGGCTGTTCCTGCAGATGGTGTGCGTGGGCGAGGACAACACCGAGACCCGGCGCCCGGTCGACGTGCGCCGCCTGCCCGGGTCGCACTTCCCGCCGGCGGCGACCGCCGCGGTGGTCGAGGCGTTCGCCAGGGCCAGGCTGCTGACCGTGGACGCCGACCTGACGTGGCCGGCGCACGAGGCGCTGCTACGGGCCTGGCCGGCGCTGCGCGAGTGGATCCTCGCCGGCCGTGCCGGTCTGCGGCTGCGCCGGCAGCTCCTGGAGGCGGCCGAGACGTGGGCGCCGGTCCCCCCGGCAGGGGGCGTCCGCCCAGGTCGGGGTAGCTTCAGGGGCGTACCGGATGCCGCTTGGCGCACACCCGGTGACAAGCTGTAG
>NZ_JBFAIA010000277.1:0-7014 GCF_040654455.1 Nonomuraea sp. NPDC050691 | reverse complement strand
GGCGGGGGCCGGCGAGGCGTACGCCTCCTCGCGGGGGGCGGCGCCGGCTGCCGGGTAGGCCGGGGGCTGGTTGCCGAGCAGCGTCTCGGGGATGAGGACCATGGCGGTCAGGCCGCCGCCGCCGTGGGGGCGGAGCTGGACGCGGACGCCGTGGCGGTGGGCCAGGCGGGCGACCACGAACAGGCCCATGCGGCGGGAGACGGAGACGTCGACGGTGGGCGCGTCGGTCAGGCGCTCGTTGGCCTGGACCAGCTCGTCCTGGGTCATGCCGATGCCGGAGTCGGTGACGGAGAGCATGACGCCGCCGCCGTCGATGCGGCTGCCGGAGACGGTGACGCGGGTCTCGCGCGGCGAGAACGACAGGGCGTTCTCGACCAGCTCGGCGATGAGGTGGATGACGTCGTTGACGGCCTGGCCGGCGACGGAGACGCCGTCGGGGACCTGGAGGACGACGCGCTCGTAGTTCTCGACCTCGGAAAGGGAGGCGCGGGCGACGTCGACGAGCTTGACGGGCTGGCTCCAGCGGCGCGGCGGGTCCTGGCCGGCGAGGACCAGCAGGTTCTCGCTGTTGCGCCGCATGCGGGTGGCCAGGTGGTCCAGCTTGAACAGGTTCGCCAGCCGGCTCTCGTCCTGCTCGCCCTGCTCCAGGCCGTCGATCAACGTGATCTGCCGCTCCACCAGCGTCTGGCTGCGCCGCGACAGGTTCACGAACATCGCGTTGACGTTGCTGCGCAGGCGGGACTCCTCGCCGGCCAGCCGCACCGCCTCGCGGTGCACCTCGTCGAAGGCCCGGGCCACTTCACCGATCTCGTCCTCGGAGTCGACGCCGATCGGTTCGACGTGGACCTCCGTGACGGCCTCGGACTCGCGCAGCCGCTGGACGGTCTCGGGCAGCCGCTGACCGGCGATCTGCAGGGCCTCGCCGCGCAGCCGGCGCAGCGGCCGGACGAGCGAGCGGGCCATGATCGTCGTCACGATGATGACGATGAGGAGCAGGACGGCACTGCCGATACCGGTGATGAGGGCGTTGCGCTGCTCCGCCTCCTCCAGCGTGCGGCTGCGCAGGACGATCGATCCGGCCAGGTCGGCCTCGACCTTGCGCATGCGCTCGATGGCGGCGCTGCTCGTCTCGAACCACGTCTTGCCGTTGCGCGCGCCGAGTGCGGTGTCGATGAGCGGCCGGCTCTCGGCCTCCAGGACGAGGGCGCGGGACCGGATGGCCTCGGCGCGGTCGACGGCCTGGCCGCTGACGTTGTCCTCGTAGAACTGGCGCTGAGCGATGGTGGCGTTGGAGCGGAAGCTGATCAGCTCGCTCTCGCGCTGGGCGCGGGCGGCGAGCACCTCGCTCAGCGTGGTCTTGTCCATCCGCCGGGCGGCGAGGGCGGAGGCGATGAAGGCGCGTTCCTTGGACGCCTGCACCTTGGCCCGGCCGAGCGCGGAGAACGCGGCGACGCCGTTGGCCAGTTCCTCGTCCACGGCGCCGCGGTCGATGTCGTCGCTGAGGGAGAGCACGTCGCGGATCGTGTTCTCGTACAGGCGGATCACCGCGATGGTACTGAGCTGCGAGTCGACGGCGGCCTTGCGGGCGTTGGGCAGCGAGTTGAGGCGGTTGCGGATCTGCACGGCCTCGGCCCGCTCGCTGCTGTCGCTGTTGGCCAGCTCCTCGATGGCGGGGCGCACGGTCTGCACCGCCCCGTTCACGGTGGTCTGCTGCGCCTCCATCTCGGCCGCGGTGGTGGCCTTGCGTCCTTGCGCGACGAAGTTCGCGGTCAGGTCGCGTTCGAGTTCCAGCCCGTGGGCGAGGTCGGCGAGCTGCCCCGAGAGCACCGCCAGCTCGTTGATGTGCTGGTACTGCGCCGCGCTGGAGATGGACGCGCTGACCCTCGTGCCACCGAGGATGAGCGCCGCCAGGGTCGGGATGACGATCAGGGCGAGCAGCTTGGAGCGGACGCGCCAGTTACGCAGCGCAGCCCTTTTCGGTCTCCGCTTGGTAACGACGGCTTTCGCCGGGGAGCCGGGCTGGTTCGCGTCCGGTTCCTGGGGCACCGAGGAGGTGCGCGAGGGTGTCGCGGTCTCCGGGGCTAAGGCCCGGTTCGCGCGGGTAGATGCAGGGCTCACCGACGTGGCAACCTCTCCTCGGACGTCTGATGTGGGCGGATCACATCATGACTGTTTGGCCTGCGACGCCAACACATCCATGGGACGAGTGCTTATTTGAGCACACCCGCATTAATTCGGCCAATGCCGCAGGCGTCACAAGAGACACAGTAATCGTCAAATCGCCATAAATCAGGCCATTTGAAGCTTCAATCGCCTCAGAAAACCGCTCATCTGACTCTATATAACCACAATCCACACAAAACGGTCAAAACACCATAAAGTACCATAAATGTCGATATTGCGGGAATATCTCCTGGCGCGGCCGCTCCAGCTTTTACGGTGATCCGCTCCGTTACCCTGACTCCCGTCTGCCCCCCTATTCCCATCGGGCCGGCTTCCATGCGGCCCGATGCAGCCATGGAGACCCCAATGACGTTTTCCCCGAATGGCACCAGTGCCCCGAACGGCGCCGGGACATTCCCATGCGTCTGATTCCTCGCGCGCTCAACAGCGCGCTGGTGTGCGGCGTCGTCGGCGTCGTCGTCTTCCTGTGCGTCGCCGAGGCGGCCGGCCGGCTGGGGGTCATCTCCACCGCCGCGTTCCCCCTCACCTCCACGGTGCTGGTCACCGCCGTCAAGCTGGTGACCGACCCGGACTTCCTGCCCGACGTGGCCGACACCTTCATCGGCTGGGCGCTCGGGCTGGCGGCGACCGTGGTGATCGCGGTGCCGCTCGGACTGCTGCTCGGCAGCGTGCCGGCGATCGAGCGGGCGCTGCGGCCGGTGACCGAGTTCCTGCGGCCGATCCCGTCCGTGGCGCTCATCCCCCTCGCCACCTTCGTCTTCGCCGACCGGCTGGAGATGAAGATCGCGATGATCGTGTACGCGTCGACGTGGCCCATCCTCCTCAACACCATCTACGGCCTGCGCGACGTCGACCCGGTGGCCAAGGAGACGCTGCGCTCCTTCGGCTTCGGCCCGCTGGCCGTGCTGCTGCGGGTCTCGCTGCCGAGCGCGGCCCCGTTCATCGCGACCGGCATCAGGGTGGCGGCGTCGGTGGCGCTCATCCTGGCGGTCAGCACCGAGCTGCTCGGCGGCGGTTCGGACGGCATCGGCAGCTTCATCGGCGTGGCCGAGAGCAGCCCGGAGGGGATCACCCTGATCGTGGCGGCCACCGTGTGGGCGGGACTGCTCGGTGTGCTGACCAATGTGGTCTTCGTATGGGCCGAGCGCCGGATCTTCCGCTGGCACACGACCAAGACTGGAGCGGCACAGTGATGAGGAAGTTCGGCAGCGGCCTGCTGCGGCTCTGGGTGGTCCCGGTGGTGCTCATCGTGTGGGAGCTGTCCACGCGCGCGATGGAGAAGCCGTTCTTCCCGCCGCCGACCAAGATCCTGGCGACGATGGGTGAGCTCTGGTTCAGCGGATCTCCCCTCACGCTGTTCCTCACCGACGAGGCCCTCGGCAACTTCCCGCACAGCGTCGGCCGGCTGCTCGCCGGATGGGTGCTGTCCGGGATCGTGGGCGTGACGTTCGGGGTGGCGATCGGTCGTTCGCCGCTGCTGTACCGGTTCGTGGACCCGATCATCCAGTTCGGCCGGGCCCTGCCGCCGCCGGCGCTGCTGCCGATGTTCCTGGCCATCTTCAACACGGGCACGAAGATGCAGGTGGTGACGATCACGTTCGGCGTCGTCTGGCCGGTGATCTTCAACGCGGCCGACGGGGCGCGGCACGTGGATCCGCTGCACCTGGAGACGGCGCGCGTGTTCAGGTTCTCGCGGGCGCAGCGCCTGTTCCGGGTGATCCTGCCGTCGGCGCTGCCGAAGATCTTCGCCGGGCTCCGGCTGAGCCTCTCGCTGGCGCTGATCCTCATGGTGATCGCGGAGTTCTTCAGCACCGAGGGCATCGGCTTCCAGCTCCGCCTGGCGCAGCGCGAGTTCGAGCTGACCACCATGTGGGGCGCGATGATCATTCTCGGCGTCCTCGGCTACCTGCTCAACCAGCTCTTCCTGCTGGCCGAACGCCGGGCGCTGGTCTGGCACAGCTCGGCGCGCCGGAACCCTGCGTAACCCTTACGGCTCCGCGTCGTTTCTCACAGAAAGCATCTCGTTCACTTTTCTTCTCACACTTCCACAAACCGGAAGAAGGGGAGAAAGGGTGACATGTCACGAGATATAGAGACATTCCCGGGCCTGGCGCTATGGGTCCATTACCCCCTTGCGCTAGGCTCTTCCCCTCAAGATCACCCCCAAGCGCGATGATTACGCGTCTTCCCCCTGGAGCGATCATGTCCGGTCTCCGGCGCCGCCTGCGTGTTTCCGCCGTTTTACTCACCGCCACCGCACTGTTGGCCACCGGATGCGGCGGGGGCGGTTCCGACAGCTCCGCGAACGCGGGCGGCCTGGAGAAGACCGAGCTCAACATCGGCATGCTGCCGCTGCCCGAGACGGCGCCGATCCAGATCGCCATCGACAAGGGCTTCTTCAAGGCCGAGGGCCTCACCGTCACCAAGCCGACGATCATCGCGGGCGGCGCCGCCGGCATGGCCGACCTGCTCAGCGGCAAGCTCGACGTGATGCACAGCAACTACGTCTCCGCGATCACCACCGTCGCCAAGGGCGCCGGCAAGGTCAAGGTCGTCGGCGAGGCGTGGACCGCCAAGCCCGGAAACTTCGCGCTGATGGTGAAGAAGGGCTCGCCCATCAAGACGGTGGCCGACTTCAAGGGCAAGACCGTCGCCGTCAACACCTTCAAGAACGTCGCCGAGCTGGCCATGCTGTCGCTGCTCAAGACCAACGGTCTCACGGCCGAGGACGTGACGTTCAAGGAGTTCCCGTTCCCGCAGATGCAGGGCGCGCTGGCCACCGACCAGATGGACGTCGCCTTCATGCCGGAGCCGTTCTACCAGACGGCCGCCAGCAAGGACGGCGCCGTGCTGGTCGCCGAGCCGTTCGCCGGGCCGACCGCCGACTTCCCGATCGCCGGCTACCTGGTGACCGAGGAGTTCGCCAAGAAGAACCCGAAGACCGTCGCCGCCTTCCAGCGCGCCCTGGTCAAGGCCACCGAGGTGGCCATCTCCAACTCGGCCGAGGTCGAGGCGGCGCTGCCGAAGTACACGAAGATCGACCGGGCCACGGCCGAGCTCATGGTGCTCGGCGGGTTCTCGACCACGGTCAACGCCACGCGCCTGCAGCGGGTGGCCGACCTGATGACGGACTTCAAGTACCTGGACTCCAAGTTCGACGCGAACTCGATGATCTACAGCGGTAGCGCCTCCTGACGAGGCGGCGTACAACGTGGAGAAGGGGGAGCGCGGCCAGCGCTCCCCCTTCTCTCTTGTGAGCGGACACGTCCGGTGAGCGGACGCACATCACCATCGGGAGGGAACACCATGCGGATCATGATCATTGGCGCCGGCATCGGCGGGCTCACCACGGCGCTGAGCCTGCACGCGGCCGGGCTCGACTGCGTGGTCGTCGAGTCGGCCTCCGCCCTGCGCCCGCTGGGCGTGGGCATCAATCTCCAGTCGCACGCCACCCGCGAGCTGACCGAGCTCGGGCTCGGCGACCGGCTGGCCGAGAAGGGCGTGGAGACCACGTTCATCACCTTCACCGACCAGTTCGGTGGTGAGATCCTGTCGATCCCGCGCGGCCGGTCGGCCGGCTACCTGTGGCCGCAGTACTCCATCCACCGGGGCGAGCTGCAGATGATCCTGCGCGCCGCCGTCGAGGAGCGGATCGGCCCAGTAAGGCTCGGCACCCGCTTCGAGGGGTTCGAGCAGGACGGCGACGGGGTCGAGGTCACCCTGCGGGACGTCGCCACCGGCGAGACCACGCGCGAGCGGGCGGACGTGCTGGTCGGCGCCGACGGCGTGCACTCGTCGGTCCGGGCCCTCCTGCACCCCGAGGGCGACCCGCTGCGGTGGGGCGGCATCCGCATGTGGCGCGGCATCGCGGACGGCGAGCGGGTCAGGGACGGCGCGACCGTGTTCGTCGCCGGGACCAACCTGAGCGTGAAGTTCGTCGCCTACCACATCTCCCCCGACGACCCCCGGATGGTCAACTGGGTGGCCGAGGTCAAGGTGGGGGACGGCGGCGAGGTCGGCGAGGCCGACTGGTCCCGGACGGGCCGGCTGGAGGACGTGGCCCGCTACTTCGCGGACTGGAAGCACTCGCACGTCGACGTGATGGCCCTGCTCACATCCACCGAACGGATCCTGGAGTACCCGATGGTGGACCGGGACCCGCTGGAGCAGTGGGGGCAGGGCCGGGTGACGCTGCTGGGCGACGCCGCGCACCCGATGTACCCGATCGGCTCCAACGGCGGGTCGCAGGCGGTCCTCGACGCCCGGGTGCTGGCCCGATGCCTGGCGACCGTGGACGACCCGGCCGAGGCGCTGGCGGCGTACGAGGCGGAGCGGCGCCCGCCGACGTCGGCGCTGGTGATCGCCCACCGGGCGCTGCCGGTGGAGGCGACGATCAGCCTGGTGATGGAGCGGGCGCCGCACGGGTTCGACGACATCGCCGACGTGCTGACGCCGGAGGAGCTGGAGGCCATGACGGCCGCGCAGCGCGGGATCACCGACATGGACGTGAAGGCACTCAACGAGCGGGAGTCCTGGAGCGTGGTGCGCTGACGCGCGACGGCCGTGTCAGTTGCTCCAGCCTGGCACGGCCATCCGCACGGTCAACGCGTGTTCGACCAGATTGATCAGCGCGCTCTTGACCGAGTCCTTCGAGCGGGCGTCCAGCCGCACCAGCGGAATGTGCGCCGCCAACGTCAACGCGTCTCTGACCTCGGCGTCGCTGTGCGGATAGCCGCCGTCCCAGCCGTTGATCCCCACGATGAACGGAAGCTGCGCCTCCTCGAAATAATCGATCGCCGGGAAACTGTCCGCCAACCGGCGCGTGTCCAC
>NZ_JBFAIA010000276.1:0-7112 GCF_040654455.1 Nonomuraea sp. NPDC050691 | reverse complement strand
CACGCCCCGGCCGCCCGGTCAGCCGCCAGCCGGACGGCTGCACCTCCACCGGCAGCTCGACCAGCAGCGCCGCCGTACGGCCGATCGCGGCCTTCTCCAGCTCCGCCACGTCGATCTTGTGCATGCCCCGCAGGGCGATCGCGACCCGCCGCGCCGCGGCCGCGTCGGGCTGGGTCATGAGCTCGGCGAACCGCTTGGGAATGATCTGCCAGGACAGGCCGTACCTGTCCTTGAGCCAGCCACAATGCGACTCCTCCCCGCCGCCCGCGGTGAGCCGGGCCCACAGGTCGTCCACCTCTTCCTGCGACTCGCAGTCGACGTACAGCGAGATGGCCTCGTTGAAGCGGAACTGCGGCCCGCCGTTGAGCGCGAGGAAACGCTGGCCCGCCAGCTCGAACGTCACCATCATGGCGGTGCCCGCCGGGGCGGGGCCGCCGTCGCCGTGCCGCACGACGTCCACGACGCGGGAGCCGGCGAAGAGCGAGGTGTAGAACTCCGCGGCCTCCTCCGCCTGGTCGTCGAACCACAGGAAAGTGGTGATCTTCTGCATGTCGGCTCCTTCGTGCGACGCGGACAGGCTCCTCACCTGCCCTCTCGCCAACGCGTCGATCAGGGGCCGGCGGAATCGACACGATCCCGGGAAATCATCCGAAGGTTTTCGCCGCTGCCTCGGTAGGCGAACCAGGGCAGGAAGAACTGGGTGATCGGGCCGACCGCGAGCGCGTACAGCACGGTGCCGGCGCCCACGCTGCCCCCGAGCAGCCAGCCCGCCGCGAGCACGGTGATCTCGATCAGGGTGCGGATGAGCCGGATGGAGCGTCCGGTCGCGGCGGACGCGCCGGTCATCAAACCGTCCCGGGGTCCTGGCCCGAACCGCGCGCCGACGTAGACGGCGATGGACAGTCCGTTGAGCAGCACTCCCCCGGCCAGCAGGCCGATCCGGGCCGGAAGCCCGAGGTCCGAGGGGATGAGCCAGAGGCCGAGATCGGACGAGGCCGCCAGGACGACGATGTTGGCGACGGTCCCGAACGTCGGCTTCTGCCTGAGCGGGATCCACAGCAGGAGCACGACGGCACCGACGACGGCGCTGATCGTGCCGAAGCTCAGGGAGGTGTGGCGCTCCAGCCCTTCGTGCAGCACGGCCCAGGGGTTCAGACCCAGCGAGGCCCGCACCATCGCCGCGACGCTGAATCCGTACAGGGCGAGACCGGCGAACAACTGGGGAAGGCGCCTCAGCGGCCGCTCACGGAACGGCACGTAGCCGAGACGGGGCGGGGACGGGCGCGCGCCCCGTCTCGCTGACCGTGGATCCGCCGCGCGCTCCCCACCGCCGCGCCCCGTGGTCTCCTGCACCATGCCATTCGCCTCTTCAATGCCCATGTGCGGAGATTCTGTACAGTGATTGGCTCCAAGAGCATGGCCAATCTCAGGAGAGTGGCATGGCGGACCCGCTGTCGTTCCGGCCCGCGGACATCCGGCCCATGGACAGGGGTGAGCGGGTCGAGCGGATGCTGGGAGGGCGGCAGCTCGCCGCTTTGCTCCCCGAGCCGGCGGGAAGCAGGCCCGCCTACCGCCACCTGGCCCAGGCGATCAGCGCGCTCATCCTGGACGGACGGATCGCGCTGCACGTGCGGCTGCCCGCCGAAAGAGATCTCGCCGGCGCGCTGAGCGTCAGCAGGCCGACCGTCACCGCCGCCTACGACCTGCTGCGCGAGAGCGGCTACGCGCGCAGCCGCCGCGGTTCCGGCACCTGGACGGCCCTGCCCGAGGGCGCCCTGCCCAGCGGCGTCACCCGGGCCCTGGCTCCCCCGGACACCGCGATCGACCTGGCCAGGGCCGCGCCCGGGCTGCCGGAGCAGGCGCTCGGCGACGCTCTTCACCAGATCGCCCCGAGGCTGGCCGAGCACGCGCGCACTCCCGGCTACCACCCCTACGGCCTGCCGGAGCTGCGCGCCGCCGTCGCCGGGCGTTTCACCCGGCGGGGCCTGGCCACCGTGCCCGAGCAGATCCTGGTGACCTCCGGCGCCCAGCACGCGCTCACGCTGATCATCGGACTCCTGTCCGGACCCGGCGACCGGGTCATGGTGGAGAACCCGTCCTATCCGAACGCTCTGGAAGCCCTGCGCCGCGCCCGGCTCCGCCCGGTGTCGGTCCCGGTGACCGACAGCGGCTGGGACATCGAGATCATCGAGTCCACCCTGCGTCAGTCGGTGCCGAAACTGGCCTACCTGATCCCGGACTTCCACAATCCCGTGGGTGTCGTCATGCCCGCCGAGGTGCGCGCCCGCGTCCTGCGTGCCGCCCAGCGCTCCGGAACGTGGCTGATCATCGACGAGACCCTGACCGACCTCGCCCTCGACGTCCCGGTCCCGCCGCCCTTCGCCTCCCACGCCGTCCCCGGCGGGGCCGGCAAGGTCATCACCGTCGGCTCGATGAGCAAGACCACCTGGGGCGGCCTGCGCATCGGCTGGCTGCGCGCGCCCGCGAGCCTCGTCACCGAACTCGCCGGGCAACGCATCGCCACCGACCTGGGCGGCTCGGTGCTGGACCAGCTCCTGGCCCTCGCCCTCCTGGCCCGGACCGAGGAACTGCTGCCGCTGCGCCTGGAGCAGGTGCGCGAGCAGCGTGCGGCGCTGGCCGCCGCCCTGTCCGAGCGCATCCCGCACTGGACGTGGCAGGTGCCGCCCGGCGGGCTGTCCCTGTGGGTCGACCTGGGCGAGCCCGTGGCCTCGGCGTTCGCCGAGCGCGCACTCGAGTACGGCGTGCGCATCGAGGGCGGCGGAGCCTTCGCCACCGACCCGGGCATCTTCGAACAGCGCCTCCGCGTCCCGTACACCGCCCGCCCCGGCACCCTGCGCGAGGCCGTGCACCGCATGGCCGCCGCACTGGCCGACGGCCTGCCGCTCCCGTCCGCCACCCGGCGACCGCACTGGATCGCCTGACAGCGCACCGCAAGCTCCATGCGCGTTGCTGCATGCGCTTTGTTTGATGCGCGTTGCTTGATGCGCGGTCAGCGGCGGCGCAGGGATGGGTCGAGCAGGGCTGGCGGGGTGTCGAACTTCTCGTGTGCGGCGAGGTCGACGCCCGGCGCGACGATCTCGTCGATGGCGTCCAGGAGGTCGGCGGAGAGCACCGTGTCCGCGGCGGCGAGCTGCGCGTGCAGGTGGTCCAGCGTGCGGGGGCCGATGATCGCGCTGGTCACGGCCGGGTGCGCGGTCACGAAACCGAGCGCGAGCTGGATCATCGTCAGACCGGCCTCGTCGGCGACCTTCGCCAGCTTCTCGACCGCGTCGAGCCTGGCGCGGTTGGCCGGAACGGTGAGGTCGAAGCGCTGCGGCATGATCGTCGAGCGGCTGGTGGCGATCTCCCGGCCCTGGCGGATCGCGCCCGACAGCCAGCCCGAGGCCAACGGGCTCCACGCCAGCACACCGAGCCCGTACTCCTGGGTCACGGGCAGGACATGGGCCTCGATCCCGCGCTGCAGGATGGAGTAGCTGGGCTGCTCGGTGACGTAACGGCTCAGGTGGTTGTCGCGGGCGGCCCACTGGGCCTGCACGATCCGGTAGGCCGGGAAGGTCGAGGAGCCGAAGTAGCGGATCTTTCCCGCGCGCTGCAGATCGGTCAGGGCCGAGAGCGTCTCCTCGTCGCTGGTCCTCGGGTCCCACCGGTGGATCTGGTAGAGGTCGACGTGGTCGACGCCGAGGCGGCGAAGGCTGTTGTCCAGCGCGGTGACCAGCCAGCGGCGCGAACTGCCCCGATGGTTGCGCTCGTCGCCCATCGGCATGTTCGCCTTCGTGGCCAGCACGATGTCGTCGCGGCGGCCGGCGATGGCCTTGCCGACCATCTCCTCCGACTCGCCCTGGCCGTACATGTCGGCGGTGTCGATGAGGTTGACGCCTCCCTCCAGGGCGGCGTCGACGATGGCGGTGGCCTCGTCCTGAGTGGTGCGTCCGATGGCGCCGAAGTTCATCGCGCCGAGCACGAGGGAGCTGACCTGCACACCGGTGCGGCCCAAGGTGCGGTACTGCATTGTTTCCTCCACTGCGGATGGCTTGGTCACGGGTCACCTGCTCTGACATCATGAGCAACCGGAACCGTGTTCCGTAAACATACGGAACCGTGTTCCGTTTGACAAGCTCGCAGTGGAGGGAACGGCGCGGTGAACGACAGCCACGGGGGCGCGGGGCGCGCGGCCCCGCACAAGCGGGCCGACGCCCGGCGCAACGAGAGGACGCTGCTCGACGCCGCGGCGGCGGTCTTCGTGGCCTCGGGCGTCGAGGCGCCGGTGCGCGACATAGCGGCCAGGGCCGGAGTCGGGGTGGCCACGATCTACCGCCACTTCCCGACCCGGGCGGATCTCATCATCGCCGTCTACCGGCACCAGGTCGAGGCCTGCGCCGAGGCCGGTCCGGCCCTGCTGGCGAGCGGCGCGACTCCCCACGCGGCGCTGGGGCGATGGATCAACCTGTTCGTCGACTTCCTGGTGACCAAGCACGGGCTCGCCGCCGTGCTGCGGTCCGACGACGCCGGCTTCGGCACGCTGCACGCCTACTTCCTCGACCGGCTCGTGCCGGTGTGCTCCCACCTGCTCGAAGCCGCGGCCGCCGCCGGCGAGATCCGTCCGGACGTGGACGCCTACGAACTCATGCGCGGCGTCGGCAACCTGTGCATCGGCGCGGACAAGGACCCCCGCTACGACGCCCGCCGGCTGGTCGGACTGCTCATCGCGGGGATGCGCGTACCGCAATAGCTCCTCCGGAACGTCGTTCCGGAGGCGGCTCAGGGGGCGTCAGGCACGGATCTTGTCGGCGGCGATCTCTACCGTCGGCGTCATGACGACTGCCGTGCCGGCGCATGGGCGCCTGAGTGGATGGGACAGCGTGTGGGAGGCCGTCGACGCGGGTGACGCGTCCCGGGTGGCCGACGAGGTCCTACGGCTGGACGCGGCCGGGTGCCGCGAGGTGGCCCGCCGGCTGCCGGGGCACCTCGCCCGGGCCAGGCAGGCCGCGCACGAGCGCTTCGACCGCCTGCGGGAGCAGGCCGCCGCGGAGGAGGAGCGGGCCCGGAGGGACTTCGTCGCGGCCAGGGTGGCCGGCGGCCTGTCCGGCCATGAGGCGAACCAGCGGTGGTGGACGACGGGCGCCTACCGCCCTCACCAGCACGCCGTCGACTGGAGGATGCGTGACAACTGGATCGGGCCTCTGCGGGTCGCCGGTGCGGGCACGCTGGGCGGCGCGGCGGCGGTCGCCTCGTGGATCCTCCGGCGCGACTTCTCCGGCGGCTGGGACGGGAGCCTGCCCCTCGAGCCGCTGCTGCGGGTGATAGCCGCGCGGCCGGCGCGCTGGCAGGCCGACCTCGCCGTGCGCCTGGCCGTACGCCTGCGCGGCACCCGGCCGCAACTGGAGGACGGCACCGTCGCCCTCGCCCTGGAACTGTTGCGCCGCACCGGCGTCCGCCCCCCGGACCATGAGCCGCTCGTGGTGGCCTGGGCGTCCACTCCGCCCGAGCTCGAAGGCGACCCGCTGGCGGAGCATCTGGTCCCGCGGCTCCTCGAGGCCGACGGCGTGGGCCGGGTGCTGCGCGACGACCGGCTCGACCGGGATTAGGAAGGGCGGGGCCGGCAGTCGTGGCTGAGGGCGCTGCGCGACGCGGCCGACTCCGGGCGGATCGGGGGGATCGGCCGGGAGGCGCTGGTGGACGGCTGCGTGCGCCGGTTCCTGCGCGGCGGCAGCGCCACGGACCTGCGCTTCTTCGTCCGCCTGCACGACCTGCTCACCGCTCCGCACAGCCCGGAACGGGCCCCTTCATCCAGCCGGGAGCGCACCCGTCCGCACAGCCCGGAAGGCACTTCTTCGCGCGGCCCGGAGCGCACCCGCGACTACCTGCGGCTGCTGCCCGCCGCGCCGGGGCCGGTCGCCGAGCTGGCCCTCCGGCAGTTGCGCGATCCCGGCGCCTCCGGGGCCGCGCTGAGCGGCGAGGAGGTCAGCGAGGCGGTGGCGGCGCTGCTGTTCCGCCCCGAGGGCAAGCTCGTGCGCGCGGGTCTCACGCTGCTCGGCCAGGCCGCCCGCGCGGCCGGTGACGATCTCGACCGGCTGGCGCCCGCGCTCGCCTCGGCGTTCCTGTGCGAGTCCTACGAGGTCCAGGAGCGTTCGGTCCGTCTGGCCGTCAAGTACGCGGGACGGTTCACGCCGGCCGGCGCCGAGGCGGTGCGGGAGGCGGCCGGCGTCCTGCCCCCGGACCTGGCGGCCCTCCTGGCCCCGGCCTACCGCGCGGCCGACACCCAGGCGGCCGACACCGAGGCGGCGCGGGCCGGCGACCTCGTGACCGACGACTTCGAGGCCGTCGAGCTGCCGGCCTTCGAGGCGCCACGCCACCGGCCGTTCCCCGGGGCGATCGAGAACCTCGCCGGCACCTTCGACCGGCTGCACCACGAGTACTCCTTCGAACGCTGGCTCGACGGCTTCGTCCGCGCCCCGGAGACCCGCCGGCCCCCGCTCCGCCCCACGGACCTGTACGCCGGCAGCGAGTGGCCGCACCTCAGCCAGTGGACCGAGGCGCTGCTGCGGGAGGCCGCGCATCCCGGCCAGGAGCCGTCCGTCCCCGGTCGGGAGGAACCGGCGCGGAAGCGCCCCGGTCCTCTGATGCCGGGCGTGAGCGACGACCTCGCGGCGAGCCTGGCCGGGCTGGGCCTGACCCTCCGGAAGAGCACGCGGCTCGACAGGCCGGCGGAAGGGGAGCGTGTCTTCCTGGCCGCGGTGACGAAGCGTCAGCCGAGCCGCCGCGAGGCCGGGCCGCACGAGCGGCTGCCCGGCCGGTCGCGGGTCTCGCCGCCGCACTGGGCCGTGCTCCTGCGCTGCGCCGAGGTCCACAACGCGCTGAAGGAGGGCGCCCTGCCGCCGTACCTGCTGGCCACCCCGACCAGCACCTCCGGCCACATCGACCCCGCCGTGCTGGCCGACCGGATCGAGGGCTACGCGCGAGCGGGCGCGCGGCCGCTGCCCGCCGACCTCGCGCAGGCCCTGCTGCGCCTGCCGCGCGAGGTGGATCCCGAGGTGTCGGCGCGCGAGATCGGAAGAGCGGCGTGTATGGAAAGAGTGGTTGTCTCGACGAGT
>NZ_JBFAIA010000275.1:0-7338 GCF_040654455.1 Nonomuraea sp. NPDC050691 | reverse complement strand
GCGGGTGGTCGAGTTGCACGGCGGGCTCGACCGGGTGGTCTGCCTGTCGTGCCGCCGGCGCACGCCCCGCATGGAGCTGGACCGGCGCCTGCGCCGCGCCAACCCGGGCTGGGACGCCGCGGCGGCGGTCATCAATCCCGACGGCGACGCGGTCCTCACCGACGAGCAGGTCGCGGGTTTCCAGGTGGCCGACTGCACGGACTGCGGCGGGCTGCTCAAGCCGGACGTGGTGTTCTTCGGCGAGAACGTGCCGAAGCCGCGCGTGGACGAGTGCTTCGCGCTGGTGGCGGGCGCGCGGGCGCTGCTGGTGCTCGGCTCGTCGCTGGCGGTGCGGTCGGGGCTGCGGTTCGTCCTGCGGGCCGCCGAGCTGGGCATCCCGATCGCCATCGTCAACCAGGGACCCACCCGGGGCGACGCCGAGGCCACGATCCGGCTGGACGCGCCGCTCGGCGCCACGCTCACCGAGCTGACCACCCGGCTCCCGGCGCCCGCCGTCCGGGCTCCCTGAGGACCGCGGGCGCACGGGGCTCCCCGTTCACGCGTCACACAGGCCGATTCAGCAGGTGTGGCCGTTGTACCAGGCGTACTTGATGACGGACGTGGAGCCGAGATGGGTCCAGCCCGGCGGGACACACCTGGTGAATCCATCCAGACCGTGCCGTTCGACGCGGATGTAGACCCACGTGGGGCCGCAGTGGTTGTACCAGGCCTGGCCGGTGGGGCCATCGGGACTCCAGCCACAGGCGAGCGCCCCGGCCGTCCCGCCGCTGGTCCCAGCGGTGGCGAGCTTGGCCGCGGCGGGTGCCTGGCGCACCTGCTGCTGGCCGGCGTACGCCGGCGCGGTGGTCAACGCCAAGGCGGCCACCATCCCGCCGATCGCCCCCACGATCTGTGCGCGCATATCGCTCACTCCCTTTTTGTTCGGTGCGATGGATTCCCTGTGAATCGGTCGCAGGAGTCAGTCTCACCGCGCGCACCGCCCGGCCCCGAGCCTTTCGATGGATTTCGAAAGGCTCGGCCCCCGACACCGAGCGGGAAAAGCCGGACGGGAAAAGCGGGAAGAGCGCGACGTGTCCCCGGGTTTCACTTTTCGCGGGCGTCTACGGGTGAGGAGTCCGGGGTGGCGGGAAACGCACTGTCCTTGGGAACACTGGACGACGTGCACGTCGATGTGCGCCGCTCGCCCGGTGCCACGCTTTTCTCAGTGCTACGGGACGTGATCGGCGACACGAGGAGCGGCGTACCCGCGTCGTGGCGCGACGCCGTGCGCGGCGCGCTGCCCGCCGGCGCGGCGCTCGTGCGCCCGCTGCTGAGCACCCGGGACTGCTGGATGCCCGACTCCCTCGCCCTGACCGCCGACCTCCGCACCACCAGCATGGGCACCGTCCTCCGCGAGCTCGGCGGGCTCGACCCGCAGGCGCTCGCCGACGAGGTGTCCTCCCACTACCGCACCTCGATGCCGCCGGCCTGGCAGCGCTTCGTGGACGACCCCGGCGCCTTCCTCACCGCCTACAGACAGGTGCTGCGGGCCGCCTGGGCCGTGATGGAGCCGTTGTGGGCCCGAGCCGACAGCCTCTTCGCACGGGAGACCGAACGGATCGGCGCCGCCGTGGTCAGCCGCGGCCTGGACGCCGTCCTGAGCGGCCTGAGCACCCCTCTCCGCTACGTCGACGGCACGCTGCACCTGCCCCATCCCCCCTGCCGCCGGCCTCCGTCCGAACTGGGCGGGCGCCGCCTGGTGCTGGTCCCGCTCGCCTCGGGTTTCAGCGCCAGCATGTACGACGTCGAGCGCGACGACCTCGTATGGATCGGCTACCCCCTGCCCGGGCTGGGCCGCATCGTCACCCGCACCCATCCGGCGGCGCCCACCGCTCCGGACAGTGCCCTGACCCGGATCCTCGGCCCCATCCGGGCCGCGATCCTGCGCGCCTCCTCCCCGCAGCCGTCCGTCAGCGAACTCGCCCGCCATCTCCATCTGGGCGTGAGCACCATCACGTACCACTGTGACCAGCTCACGGCGGCAGGACTGCTGCACCGCGAACGACGCGGCCGTGAAGTGCGCCTGCGCCTGACCCATCGCGGCACGGAAATCCTCGACCTGTTCGCGGGACCATCAGAGGCCGGCAATTTCCGGCGATAAGCAGGATGCGGCAACGACCCGCGGAACGCGGCGCTTCTTCGCATTCTGACACGCGCGCAATTCGTGGTTTTGTTGTGCGCGGAAGCGTCGAATCGGCTCCGAGCAAGGCGACGCGTAGGACCGCCCCGCGTTCCGGAGCGGGCACAATGGGGGACATGTCCCGTCGTGTACCCGCCGGCTGCCCGTGCGGCCTGCCCGCCCCCTACCGTGACTGCTGCGGCCGCTTCCACCGCGGCGAGGGCGCGGCGTCCACGGCCGAGCTGCTCATGCGGTCGCGGTTCGCCGCGTTCAGCGTGGGCGACGAGGCCTACCTGCTGCGCACCTGGCATCCGGCCACCCGGCCGGCGCGCGCCGGCCTGGACCGCAAGGTGCGGTGGGTGCGGCTGGAGGTGCTGGAGACCGCCCGCGGCACGGTCCTGCACACCGATGGCACCGTCCGCTTCCGCGCCCACTACGTCGACCGCGGGCGCGAGGGGGCGATGGAGGAGCACAGCCGGTTCGTCCGGCTCGACGGACGCTGGGTATATGAAGGCGCCCTGGAGCCGGCGGGGCTATAGTAAGTCAGGTGACCAACTCAGTACGGGGCGGGAAGCGGGAACGCCTGACGGCCGCCGCGGCCAAGGTGCTGCACGAGCAGGGCGTCGAGAAGACGACGCTGGCCGACATAGCCCGCGAGGCCGACGTGCCCGTGGGCAACGTCTACTACTACTTCAAGACCAAGGACCAGCTCGTCGAGGCGGCCATCGGCGAGCACGCCCGGTCGCTGCGCGGCCTGCTCGACCTGCTCGACGCCATGCCCGAGCCGGCGCAGCGGCTCAAGTCGCTCGTCCGCGGCTGGGTGGACCAGCGCGAGGTCGCGGCCCGCTACGGCTGCCCCACCGGCACGCTGGCCTCCGAGCTGGACAAACGCGCCGACGGCCTCGACCAGGCGGTGGCCGCCCTCATGCGGGAGCTGCTGGACTGGATGGAGCGGCAGTTCGCCGCCCTCGGCCGCGACGACGCGCGCCAGCTGGCCGTCGCCCTGCTGTCCTCCTACCAGGGGATCTCGCTGATCACCAACACCCTGCGCGACCCGGAGCTGATGAAGGCCGAGGGCGACCGCCTGGAGCGCTGGATCGACGCGCTCTCCTGACCCTTCTCCGCGCGTGACCACGGCTTCCCCGAGGAGGGTTCCATGGCGGGTGTGACGCTCCGTCCGGTCCGGGAGGACGACCTGACGATCTTCGAGGAGGAGTTCGGCACGCCGGCCGGGAGGAGTGAGCTGCAGTGGTTCGGCTTCCGCTCCCCCGGACGCGACCGGCGCGCGTACGCCGAGAACGGGATGCTGCGTGACGACGGCGGCACGCTGACCGTCTGCGACGGCGACGACGTGGCGGGGCGGGTCGACTGGGGCAAGGCCTGGGGCTGGGGGCCGCCCGCCGACTCGTGGTGCTGGACGATCGGGATCCTGCTGCGGCCCGCCTTCCGGGGACGCGGCATCGGCACCGAGGCGCAGCGCCGGCTGGCCGCGTACCTGTTCGACCACACCAGGGCGCACCGCGTCCAGGCGTACACCGACACCCGCAACCGGGCCGAGCAGCGGGCGCTGGAGAAGGCGGGGTTCCGGAGGGAGGGCGTGCTGCGGGAGGCGCAGTGGCGCGCCGGAGCGTGGCACGACCAGCTCCTGTACGCGCTCCTGCGCACCGATCCCCGTTAGCCGCGAGTGACGCGGCCGTCGCCGGCGTCGGCGTACGGCGTCACGCGTCGCGGACGCGCAGCAGCAGGCCGCCGCCCGCGAGTGCCACGGCGGCCCACGCGGCCAGCACACCGAGGCCCGCCCACGGGCTCAGCGGCAGGCCGTCCAGATTCACGGTGGCCTGGACGGACAGGCCCGCGTTCGACGGCGACAGCCGCCACAGCGCCAGCTGCCAGTCCGGGTCGCCGACCATGAGGGGCAGGACCGCCGACACGTACAGCAGCCCGAGCACCGCCCCGATCGCCGCCGCCGAGTCGCGCACGGCGAACGCGATCCCGAGACTCAGCAGCGCGACCAGCGCCAGGTACAGGACCGACCCGGCGGCGGCCCGCAGCGTCGGCCCGTCGGCGAGCGACAGCGGCGGGTGGCCGTGCGCGGCTGTGAACCCCCGGCCGGGCAGGACGAGCCGCCCGGCCAGCAGCGAGCCCAGTACGGCGAGCACGGCGGCCGGCACCGTCACGCCCGCCAGCACGGCGGCCTTGGCGGCCAGGACGGCGCCCCGGCGGGGCATGGCGGTGAGGGTGGTGCGGATCATGCCGGTGCCGTACTCGCCGCCGGCGACCAGGACGGCCAGCACGGCCGCGACGGCCTGCCCCACCTGGACGCCGCCCAGCGCGAGCTTGACGGCGTCGTGGCCGCAGCCCGCCGCCGGGCAGGTCACGCTCACGCACACCGCGGCGCTCGCCGCCGCCGTCAGGACGACCAGCGCCGCCAGCAGCCGTCCCGCGCCCGGCTCGGTGCGCAGCTTCGTCCATTCGGCCCGCACCTCCCGCCCCGCCCAGCCTCCTTCCCGGGACACCCGCCCTTCCGGGGACATCCGCCGTTCCCGGGACACGCGCCGGCGGTTCACGCGTCCCTCCGGTCGAGGCGGACGACGGCCAGGGCGAGCGCGAGCGCGGCGTACCCGCACAGCACCGCGAGCCCGGCCCAGGGGGCGAGCGGGTAGTAGCCGGCCGAGGGCACGTAGTTGGCGAGCACCTGCGGGTACGCGGGGATGCTCTGCTGGATCGCGAACCCGGCCGCCGGGGTCACCCGCAGCAGCCACCGCGCCGCCTCGTCCGGCAGGATCGACGCGGTCGCCAGCAGGTGCGGCACCACGACGACCGCGATGGCGGCCGTGATCGCCGCCGTGCCCCGCCGGAACAGCGCGCCCAGCGCGAGCGCCAGGACCGCCGCGGCGGCCATCAGCAGGGCGACCCCGGCCACCAGCCGCACCTGCGCCGCCACGGAGACCGGCAGCACGATGTTGCCGTTGCCGCGCAGCAGGCCCGTTCCCCAGGGCACGGTGACGGCCGTGGCGGCCAGCCCGGCGGCGAAGGTCACCGCGGCGATCACCACCGCCTTGGCGGCCAGCGCGCGACCGTGCCGCGGCGCGGCGAGCAGCGTGGTGCGGATGAGACCGCGCCGGTACTCCGCGGTGACGAACACGACCGCCACGACGATCACCACGATCAGCCCGATGACCACGCCGGTCAGCGTGTTCTCGGCGCGCTGCCCGTCGGTGAGGGGCCCGATGTCGCCGACGCCGGTCACGGTGTACGTGCCGCCGGACTCGTGAAAGCCGCCCGGATGGTGCAGCGTCACGCCGTCCGCCTCCGTGGTGGCGCCGATGTCGTCGCGGCTCCACGTCCCGCCCGCCACGCGGCCCGACAGCTCGACCCGGTCGAAGACGGCGGTGGTCTCGGAGAAGCGGACCTGCTCGATGCTGCCGCCGAAGTCGGCCCGTCTCACGGTCAGGTCGCCGGGCGAGGCGGCGAACAGCCCGATCTGGGCCGTCTCCGGCAGCCCGGGCAGCCGTGCCGTGCCGACCCTCGTCCACCGCCGGCCGTCCTCGGACTCGTACCCGGTGATCTCCTCGCCCGCGCGGTCCAGCCGCAGCCAGCGCGGCGAGGCCGCCGACACGCCGCCCGGCCGGCCGGCGGTGTCCTGGGTGAAGTCGTGCTGCATCCGCACCCCGTGGGCGCCCGTCACCATGACCGCGGCGTACGTGGAGCCCTGCCGGACGCCGTCCTTGACGATGAGCCCCGCCTTGGCCCACGGCACGACGCGGGACTCCACCCGCCGCACCCCGGGCTGGACGTCGGGGACCCGGACCTGCCCTGTCATGGAGGTGACGCGCGCGGTGACGGAGCCGTCGCCGGTGAGGGTCCGGTGCGCGAAGAAGAAGTGGTCGCTGACCGCCTCGCCGCCCGGGCCCACCGGCGGCGCCGGGCAGGTGTCGTCCGGGCCGCCGCACGAGGTGTGACTGCCCGCCGCCGACATGAGGCCCAGCAGCACGGTGACCAGCGCGGCCGCGGCCATGCCGGCCACCCAGCCGCGGACCGTGCGGAACTTCGTCCACTCGGCCCGCACCAGCCGCCCGAACCCGCCACGTCCCGCCGGATCCGGCCTCGGCGGCCCGTCCGCCGTCATCGCGCCGCCCCGCCCGGACGGCCCGTCCGCCCTCATCGCGTCGCTCCGCCGGTCGCGGCGCGGAACTCGACCGCGTCGCGGGTCAGCTCCATGTACGCCTCCTCCAGCGTCGCCCGGTGCGCCGTCACCTCCGAGAACGGCACCCCGCCGGCGTTCAGCAGCCCCACGACCCGCTCGGCCGGCACCCCCGAGACCGTCACCGTGTCGCCACCGGACACGGTCACCGCGGCGCCCACCCCGGCCAGCACCGTCATCGCCGCCGCCCGGTCGGAGGTCCGCAGCGTGACCCGGTCGCGGGAGGCGGCGGCGATCAGGTCGGCCACGGCCGCGTCCGCCACCACCCGGCCACGGCCGGCGACCACCACGTGCCCGGCGGTGTCCTCCAGCTCGCTCATCAGGTGGCTCGACACGAGCACGGCCCTGCCCTCGCCCGCCAGCGAGGCCAGCAGCCCCCTGATCCACACCATGCCCTCCGGGTCCAGCCCGTTGAACGGCTCGTCCAGCATCAGCATCGGCGGGTCGCCGAGCAGCGCCGCCGCGATTCCCAGCCGCTGGCGCATCCCGAGCGAGTACCCGCCCGCCCTGCGCCGCGCCGCCGATCCCAGCCCGACCAGGTCGATCACCTCGTCCACCCGCCGCGCGCCCAGCCCCTGGGAGTGGGCCAGCCACAGCAGGTGGTGCCGGCCCGTCCGGCTCGGCTGCAGCGCCCCGGCGTCCAGCAGCGCGCCCACGTGCCGCAACGGGTCGCGCAGGCTCCGGTACGGCCGGCCGCCCACCAGCGCGGTGCCCTCGTCGGCGGCGTCCAGGCCCAGGACCACCCGCATGGTGGTCGACTTGCCGGCGCCGTTGGGGCCGACGAACCCGGTGACCCGTCCCGGCGTCACGGTGAACGTCATGCCGTCCAGCGCCAGGGTCGGTCCGTACCGTTTGCGCAGGCCGGCGACTTCGATGGTGGTTTCCATGGCATCGCAGGCTAGGGGGCGGCCCCGGGCGGGCGCGTCACGCGGGGGAGCCATCGTAGGCGGCGCGGCATCCCTCGATCGAGGGATGC
>NZ_JBFAIA010000274.1:0-7357 GCF_040654455.1 Nonomuraea sp. NPDC050691 | reverse complement strand
GGGCGCGCAAGCGGGCCGCGCGCGGCCTGGTGGCCGACCCGCCGTCGCTCATCGCCGCCCGGGTGGGCGCCCTCGCCGTCCTCGCGGGCGCGGCCGTGTACGTGCTCAACCTGGAGCGCAGCTTCAACCCGGCGTTCGCCTCGCTCAAGGGCGTGCCGATCGTCGTGCCGGTCATCCTCGCGCTGCTCGTGCTGTGGACGTTCGTGCTGCGGCGCACCGGGTTCGGCCGGCACGTCTACGCGGTCGGCGGCAACGCCGAGGCGGCGCGCCGGGCGGGCATCGCGGTCGACCGGATCCGGGTGAGCGCGTTCGTCATCTGCTCGTCGATGGCGGCGGTCGGCGGCATCGTCGCCGCCTCCCGGGCCAGCTCGGTGGACCCGAACACGGGCGGCAGCTCCGTCCTGCTGTACGCGGTGGGCGCGGCCGTCATCGGCGGCACGAGCCTGTTCGGCGGCAAGGGCCGGGTGCTCGACGCCGTGCTGGGTGGCGCCGTGATCGCGGTCATCGACAACGGCATGGCCCTCATGCAGTACGGTTCGAGCGTCAAGTACCTGGTCACCGGCTTCGTCCTGCTCCTCGCGGCGGGGGTCGACGCCCTGGCCCGTAAGCGGGCGGCCGCCGCTGGTCTAAGGTGATCAGCGACTTCCCGTCGTTCAAGGATGCTCAGACGATGCGTGCCGGCCCCTCACAGGAGGACATCAGGCGTCACAACCTCGGCGCCCTGCTCCGCCATGTCCACCTCGGGGGGCCGATCTCGCGGGCCGAGCTGACCGCCAAGATGGGGCTCAACCGCAGCACCATCATGGCGCTCACCTCCGACCTCACCGCCGCGGGGCTGGTGCGGGAGGAGCTGCCGCGCGAGACCGGGCGGGCGGGCCGCCCGTCGCTGGTGGTGCGGCCCGAGTCGTCGAAGGTGTACGTGTTCGCCTTCGACGTGGGCCCCGACCGGCTGGCGGCGGCCCGGGTCGGGCTGGGCGGGGCGATCCTCGACCGCCGGGAGACGGCGCGCCGGCGCGGGCCGTTCGACCTGGACGAGCTGGCCGGGACCCTGGCGGGGTTCGCCCGGCAGATGCGGCGCAAGACGCGCGCCGACACGGTGTGCGTCGGCGCCGCCGCGGCGGTCTCCGGGGGCGTCCGCAAGGACGACGGTGTGATCATGTTCGGTCCCAACCTGGGGGCCGAGGTGGTGCCGTTCGGTGAGGAGCTGGGCCGCCGGCTGGGCCTGGGGCTGCCGGTGAGCGTGGGCAACGACGCGAACCTGGCGGCGCTGGCCGAGCACAGCCGGGGCGTGGCCGTCGCGGTGCGCGACCTCATCTACCTGCACGGCGACGTCGGCATCGGGGGCGGCATCATCACGGGCGGGCACCTGCTCGGCGGCCACGACGGCTACGGCGGCGAGGTCGGCCACATGGTGGTCAACCCGGACGGGCGGCCGTGCGGGTGCGGCTCGCGCGGCTGCCTGGAGGCCGAGGTGGGGGAGCGCGCCCTCCTGGAGGCGGCCGGTCGCACGATTCTCCCCGGGCGCGAGGGGGCTCGTGCCGTGGAGGAGGCCGCGGGACGCCAGGGGCGGGACGCCGTGCGGGCCGTGGTGGACGCGGCCGACCGGGGTGACATCGTGGCGCAGGAGGGGCTCAAACGGGTGGGCGGCTGGCTGGGCCTGGGCGTGGCCAACCTGGTCAACATCTTCAACCCCGAGATGGTGATCTTCGGGGGCATGCTGCGGGAGGTGTACCTGGGGTCGGCGGCCCAGGTGCGCAGCCGGCTCGCGACGCACGCGATGGGCCCGCAGCGGGAGCGGCTGCGGCTGCGCACCTCGGCCCTGGCCGACGACGCTACGCTCGTGGGCGCGGCCGAGCTGGCCTTCGCCCACGTCCTGGCCGATCCGCTGGAGGTCCTGGCCCGCGTCACCGGCTGAGGATTTCCGGCTACGCGGGCCGCGGGCGGCCGCGGGGGTCAGGAGACGCGGGCGATCGTGGCCTTCCAGGTGTTGCAGGAGCCGGCCGAGCCGCTGGTGTAGCCGCGGTTCTGCCAGTAGGCGAGGTTGCGCGGCTTGCCGTGCACCTTGCTCTCCTCGGCCTCGCGGACGGCGCCGATCCACTGGTCCCAGGTGATGCCGGGGTCGACGGAGTCGAGCGCGGCGCTGTAGAAGACGCCGGCGAAGCACTCGGCCTGCATCTCCAGCCGGTGGCTGACGATGGAGCGGGCGGTGCCGCGGGCCCGCCAGTAGAGGCGGTTCTGCTCGTCCAGCATGCCGGTGAGCTGCTGCACGTGGTGGCCCCATTCGTGGGCGACGGAGTGGGCGATGTTCATCTTGAACGGGTCGGTCAGGTCCCGCTTCATGATGCGGATGGCGACGGTGCGCTGGGCGGGGCAGTACTGGGCGCCGTTGCTGGTGATCTTGCCGCAGACCGAGGAGCTGCCCGTCGTGATCGCCACCTTGGGCGAGGTGTACGCCAGGCCGGCGGCTTTGAACCGGGCGGCCCAGAAGCGGTCGGCGCAGCGGGCCATCGACCGGTGGAAGGTCTTGAGGGATGCGGCGCTGCCCTCGCGGATCTCCGGGATCGGGCAGGACAGCGGGGAGGCGGTGCCGGAGCGGTAGATCCGGTTCTCGGCCAGGACGGCGGGGGGTGCCGCGACCGCGTGGGGGACGCCGTAGGCCGGCTGTGCCGTGGAGGCGCCCGCCGCGGTCTGCGCGCCGGCCGTACCGGACAGGCCGACGCCCGCGATCACGCAGACCGACGCTGCGACAAGGGGAATACGCACGATCGCGGATACTAGACCAGTTGATGGTGATTTGGTGGGCTGTCTGGGGAAACGCGGTAAAAGCGGGTGTCGCCGGGCAAGCAGGATCCTGACGAAAGAGCCGGGAAAAGCGCGGCGCGGCCGCGCCCGTGAGGGACGCGACCGCGCCGGTGAAGCGGATCGTGCGGGGTGTGACTAGGCGACCGCGCGGGACGAGGCGGCCCAGGTGTTGCAGGAGCCCGGGGAGGCCGAGCCGTAGCCGCGGTTCATCCAGAAGGCCTGCGAGGAGCCCCTGCCGTGGTCGTTCTGCGGCCACGCCTTGGCGCCGTTCTTGCGGAACCAGTCGACCGTGTAGTCCCACTGCGCCGGGTCGATCGGGAGAGTGTCCTCGATCGTGCGCATGAAGACGGAGGAGAAGCACTCGGCCTGCAGCTCGGAGCGGCGCGAGAGCGCGAGCTGGCCCGCCTTGGAGGCGCGGGCGCGGGCCGGCCAGTAGTAGCTCCAGATGCCGGAGATCTGCTGCACGTGGTGCCCGTACTCGTGCGCCATCAGGCGGGTGATGCCCAGCGCGAACGGGTCACGCAGCTGCGTCTTGGTCACCAGCATGTACATGGTGCGGTCGGTGGAGCAGTAGATGCCGTCGGCGCCCTGGCTCCACGGGCCGCACGGCGTGCGCAGCTTGCGGGTGATGATGCGCAGGCGCGGCTTGCTGAACGACAGCTTCGCCTTGCGGAACTGGGTCGACCACGACGCGTTCAGGCAGTTCGTCACCCGGGTGAGGAAACGCTTGTAGGCGGCGGTACTGCCCTTGGGCAGGCTGCCGGGAGAACAGTGAGAGTCAGCGAGAGTGCCCGTCCTGTACAGCGGGTTGGCCGTGGCGGCCGCCTTGCCGCGCGGCGGCGCGGCGAGCGTCTGGGCCGCCTGGGCGGGGGCCTGGGCCTGCTGTCCGGAGGAAGCGACGGGTGCGGTCTGGGCTGCCGCCGTGCCCACGCCCACCAGCGAGACCAGAACACCGGTGGCCAGGACAGTCGTCAGTTTCCGCATGGGGAGAGTGCTCATAGTGTAGGCAAGACTAGGTCAAGATCGGACAAATGCGTGCGGATTTGACTCGATGGAGTCAGCGGGACGTCCACGAACTAGACTTCAAGCCACTGGTGCCAAGAAGCAGAGGGGATCGCATCCGTGAGCGGGTTGCTGGGCTCGGTTGAGGGACCGCACGACGTCAAACGGCTCGATGTCGAGGAGCTGCCGAGGCTGGCCAACGAGATCCGTGACCTGCTCGTCGACTGCTGCTCCCGCTTCGGCGGGCACCTCGGGCCCAACCTCGGAGTGGTGGAGCTCACCATCGCCCTGCACCGGGTCTTCGACTCCCCGCGCGACCCGATCATCTGGGACACCGGCCACCAGGCGTACGTCCACAAGCTCCTGACCGGCCGTCTGGCGGGCTTCGGCGCGCTGAAGCAGGAGGGCGGCCTGTCCGGCTACCCGAGCCAGGCCGAGTCCGAGCACGACTTCGTGGAGAACTCCCACGCCTCGACCGCGCTGTCCTATGCCGACGGCCTGGCCAAGGCGTTCAAGCTGCGCGGCGAACGCGACCGCACGGCCGTCGCCGTGATCGGCGACGGGGCGCTCACCGGCGGCATGGCCTGGGAGGCGCTCAACAACATCGCCGGGGTCAAGGACCTGCCCGTCGTCATCGTCGTCAACGACAACGGCCGCTCCTACTCGCCGACCATCGGCGGGCTCGCCTCCCACCTGTCCAAACTGCGGGTCACCCGCCGCTACGAGGACTTCCTCGAGTACGTCAAGGAGAAGATCGGCAACGTCCCGGTCCTGTACGACGCGCTGCACGGCTTCAAGAAGGGCGTCAAGGACATCCTCGCCCCGCAGGTGATGTTCGAGGACCTCGGCCTCAAGTACGTCGGCCCCATCGACGGCCACGACGAGCAGGCCATGGAGGCCGCCCTGCGCACCGCCCGCGACTTCCGCGGCCCGGTCATCGTCCACGCCCTCACCCAGAAGGGCCGCGGCTACTCCCCGGCCGAGAACCACGACGAGGACCAGTTCCACTCGCCCGGCGCCTTCGACCGGGTCACCGGCGCGGAGAAGCCCAAGGGCCGCATCTGGACCGACGTCTTCAGCGAGGAGCTGGTCCGGCTCGGCAAGGACCGCGAGGACATCGTCGCGATCACCGCCGCCATGCTCCACCCGACCGGCCTGGCCGCCTTCCGCGACGCCTTCCCCGAGCGCACCTACGACGTCGGCATCGCCGAGCAGCACGCGCTGACCAGCGCGGCCGGCCTGGCGCTCGGCGGCATGCACCCGGTCGTGGCCGTCTACGCCACCTTCCTCAACCGCGCCTTCGACCAGCTCCTCATGGACGTCGCCCTGCACCGGCTGCCCGTCACCGTGGTGCTCGACCGGGCCGGCGTCACCGGCGACGACGGCGCCAGCCACAACGGCATGTGGGACCTGTCGATCCTCCAGGTCGTGCCCGGCCTGCGGATCGCCGTGCCGCGCGACGGCGAGCGCCTGACCGAGCTGCTGGAGGAGGCCGTGTCCGTCACCGACGGCCCCACGGTCCTCCGCTTCCCCAAGGGCCCCGTGGCCGAGCCGGTCGAGGCGGCCGGCAAGCTCGGCGAGATGGACGTCCTGCGCGCCGGCGACGCCGACGTGCTGATCGTCGCCGTCGGCCCGATGGCCAGGGCGTGCATGGACGCCGCGGTGCTGCTCGACGCCCAGGGCATCTCGGCCACCGTGGTCGACCCGCGCTGGGTCAAGCCGCTCGACGAGGCGCTGGTCCTCGCGGCCGGCGCCCACCGCATGGTCGCGGTCGTCGAGGACAACGGCCGGGTCGGCGGCGTCGGCGACGCGGTGGCCCGGCTGCTGCGCGACGCCGACGTGGACGTCCCGGTCCGCACGTTCGGCATCCCGCAGGAGTTCCTCCAGCACGCCAAGCGGGCCGCGATCCTCGGCCGCGTCGGGCTCACCGGGCAGGACCTCGCCCGCCAGATCACCGAGGCGGTCGCCCGCCGCGACCAGCAGGTCAGGAGCCCTTCCGCCCGCGGCTGAGCACGGCGCCGCCTCCTGCCATCGGGAAAGCATGATGTCCACGAGTGTGGGCAAGGTCACACTCGTGGACATCCTTCGCACGAAATCCGTTGAGCAGTCCATCAGCGACACCGAGGCACCGGAGCATCGGCTGCGCAAGCGCCTGACCGCCGTCGACCTGACCGTCTTCGGCATCGGCGTGATCGTCGGCACCGGCATCTTCGTGCTGACCGGACAGGTGGCCAAGCAGACGGCCGGACCGGCCGTGGCCTTCTCCTTCGTCGTCTCCGCGATCGTCTGCGGCCTGGCGGCGCTGTGCTACGCGGAGTTCGCCTCCACCATCCCGGTGGCGGGCTCGGCGTACACCTTCTCCTTCGCCACGCTCGGCGAGCTGCCCGCCTGGATCATCGGCTGGGACCTCATGCTGGAAATGGCGCTGGCGGCCGCGGTGGTCGCGGTCGGCTGGTCGGGGTACTTCGCGTCGCTGATGTCCTCGATCGGCCTGCCACTGCCGGCGTCCATCGCCGGCGACGACCCGGTGGTGAACCTGCCGGCCATGATCGTGGTGCTCCTCCTCACCGCGATCCTGGTGGCGGGCATCAAGCTCTCCTCCCGGGTCAACCAGGTCATCGTGGCGATCAAGGTCGCGGTGATCCTGCTCGTCATCGTGGCGGGGCTGTTCTTCATCAAGGCGGAGAACTACTCGCCGTTCATCCCGCCGGCCCAGGCCACCGAGCAGGTCGCCGGGCTCAAGGCGCCGCTCATCCAGGTCCTGTTCGGCATCACGCCCGTGGCGTTCGGCGTGATCGGCATCTTCTCGGCCGCGGCGGTCGTGTTCTTCGCCTTCATCGGCTTCGACATCGTCGCCACCGCCGCAGAGGAGACCATCAACCCGCAGCGCGACATGCCGCGCGGCATCATCGGCTCGCTGGCCATCTGCACGGTCCTGTACGTGGCCGTCTCGCTGGTCGTCGTCGGCATGCAGAACTACAAGACGCTCAGCACCTCGGCCCCGCTCGCCGACGCCTTCACCGCGGTCGGCCAGAAGTGGGCGGCCGGGCTGATCAGCATCGGGGCCATCGCCGGGCTCACCACCGTCGTCATGATCCTCATGCTGGGGCAGACCCGGGTGCTGTTCGCCATGTGCCGCGACGGGCTGCTGCCGCGCCCGCTGGCCAAGGTCCACCCGCGCTTCGGCACCCCGGCCCGGCTCACCGTCATCATCGGCATCGTGTCGGCGCTGCTGTCCGGGTTCATCTCGCTCGGGGCGCTGGCCGAGCTGGTCAACATCGGGACGCTGTTCGCGTTCGTGGTGGTGTCGGCCGGCGTGATCATCCTGCGGCGTACCCGGCCCGACCTGCCCCGCTCGTTCCGCACGCCGCTGGTGCCGGTGCTGCCGATCCTGTCGGTGCTGGCCTGTCTCTACCTCATGCTCAACCTGCCGGTCGAAACGTGGCTGCGGTTCCTCATCTGGATGGTCATCGGCGGGCTGCTGTACTTCACCTACGGCTACCGGCACAGCCGCGTCACGGCGGGGACCCGCTAGCCGTATCGACCATAGGCG
>NZ_JBFAIA010000273.1:0-7502 GCF_040654455.1 Nonomuraea sp. NPDC050691 | reverse complement strand
ATGTCGCGTACCAGCGCGTCGGCGAGCAGCCGGCCCTTCAAGGTGAGCACCATGAGGCCGGCCTTGAACGCCTCGGGCTGCAGCAGCCCGTCCGCGAGGGCGGCGGCGACGGCCGTCCGCGCGCCCGGCGCGACGTCCGCTAGCGGGTAGCCGGACACCAGCCGGAGCTCCAGCATGAGGCGTTCGGTCTCGCGGTCCTCGCCGGCGAGAACCTCGCGCGCGTGCGCGGGCGAGGCGCCGGCGGCCAGGCGCTGGGCGTAGGCGGCCGGGTGCTTCACGTTCCACCAGCGGGTGCCGCCCACGTGGCTGTGGGCTCCGGGGCCGGCGGCCCACCAGTCGCCGCCGGTCCAGTAGAGCAGGTTGTGCCGGCAGCGGGCGGCCTCGGACGTGGCCCAGTTCGACACCTCGTACCACTGGAACCCGGCCTCGCCCAGCATCGCGTCGGCGATCTGGTAGCGGTCGGCGGCCACGTCGTCGTCCGGCATGGGCAGCTCGCCGCGCCGGATGCGGGCCGCCAGGCGGGTGCCGTCCTCGACGATCAGGGAATACGCGGAGACGTGGTCGGGCTCGGCCTCGACGGCGGCCGCGAGCGTGGCCCGCCAGTCGTCGTCGGACTCGCCCGGCGTGCTGTAGATGAGGTCGAGGTTGACGTGCTCGAACCCGGCCTTACGCGCCTCCTGGACGGCCTGCGCGGCCCGGCCGGGGGTGTGGTGACGGTCGAGAACCTTGAGCACGTGCTCGCGGGCGCTCTGCATGCCGAAGCTGACGCGGGTGAAGCCGCCCTCGCGCAGGCTCTCCAGGTAGGCCGGGTCGACGGACTCGGGGTTGGCCTCGGTGGTGACCTCCGCCCCCGGCGCGAGCCCGAACTCCGCGTCGATGGCCGCGAGAATGCGGGTGAGGTCGGCCGGAGGGAGCAGCGTGGGCGTGCCGCCGCCGAAGAACACCGTCCGGACAGGGAGGTCGGTGTCGCCGAGCACCCGCCGCGCCAGCCGCACCTCCTCCAGGACCGTGTCGGCGTAGTCGCGCTGCGAGGCGCCGGGGCCCAGCTCGGCGGCGGTGTAGGTGTTGAAGTCGCAGTAGCCGCAGCGCGTCACGCAGAACGGCACGTGGACGTAGAAGCCGAACGGGCGCTCGCCGAGGCCGCGCAGCGCGCTCTCGGGCAGCTCGCCCGAGGCGGGCGCGGCGTCGCCGTCGGGCAGGGTGGATGGCACGCCTCCAGTCTGCCCGCCCCGGGCGACTGCCCTGACCGCCGCTCTCGCGCCAGACTCAGGCCGGCCCGCGCCTCGACGTCCCCAGGCTGGGGCCGTCGAACCGTCCCGCCGCCCCTGTCCGGGCCCGACGAACGTCCCACCCACCCCGTCAGGACCTGAGGAACCGTCCCACCCACTCCGGTCAGGGCCCGACGAACCGTCCCACACACCCTGTCTTGTCTGGGTCGGTGAGCCGTCCCGCCGTCCCCAGGCTCAGGTCAGCGAGCCGCCCCGCCGATCTCAGGTCAGCGAGCCGCCTCGCTGATGTCAGGTCAGCGAGCCGCCCAGGACCCGGGCGGCCACGTCGTCCCAGAACGCGGCGCGCTCGGGGACGGCGAGCACGCGCCGCATCAGCTCCTTGTCGCCGTGGAACGCCCGGAACGCCTCGGCGACCGTCACCCCGTCGCGGGGCCTGTGGATCACGCGCACCCCGTCGCCGACGCCCAGCTCGCCGATCTCCACCACCTTGAGGTACGCGCCCGGCCGTCCGGCATCCGTGAACCGGCGCACCCATCCCGGCTCGTCCATCCAGTTGCGGAACACGACGCACGGCACCCGGGGGCCGCTGACCTCCAGCACGGCCGACCCGATGCGCCACCGCTCCCCCAGCATGGCGCCGTTGACGTCGAGTCCTTCGGTCGTCAGGTTCTCGCCGAACCGGCCGTCACGGAGCTGGCGGCGCAGCTCGCCCTCCCACCAGTCGTAGTCCTCGCGCGCGTACGCGTAGACGGCGTGGCCCTCGCCACTGTGGTTGACCAGATCGCCCCGCCCGTCTCCGGCGAGCCCTGCGGGGCGCACCTCGACCCGGTGGAGCACCGGTGACTTGTCGATCGCCGTGCGTCCCGCCTTGCCAGCCCAGGGCGCATCCACCACTTTCCCGACATTTACTGAGATGACCCGCATAGCGCTGACGCTAACCGAGCGATCACCTGACGGCGATCCCTTTTCCGCCGGAAAGTCCTGTCCCGGACAGTCGCCGGAGGTGGCTAGAGGTTCTCCGGCATGTCGGTCATCGCATTGAGAAGGGGGACGAGCTGCTCCTCCTCGTAGTCGAGATGCGCCTCCAGCTCACGGGCGAGCCGCTCCAGCTCCTCCCCCACCTCGCCCGCGACGCCCATACCTACTCCGGTTGCGACGCCCGCCCCTACGCCGGCCGCGACGCCCAAATCAGCCCCTGCCGTGGCATCCGCGCTGCCGTGCGTTGTGGCGTCCGCCCCGCCGGCTGCCGTGACGTCCGCGCCTCCCTCCACAGGCTCACCCGAGTCGACGAGGTCCCTGATCCGGGCCAGGAGCCGGGCCACCACCCGGTGCTCGTCCCGCAGGCGGTCCAGCACGGCGGCCAGCTCGGGGTGCAGGCCGTCCAGGTGCGGGAAGAGCACGTCGTCCTCGCCGCTGTGGTGGGCGTGCAGGGCCTCGCAGAACGTCAGGCAGTGCTCCCGCAGCGCGGGGGCCCGCATCGAGCCGCTCCGCAGTTCCGCGAGGTCGCGACGGAACGTGTCGTGCAGCTTCACCAGTTCGTCGCCCAGGCGATCGCTCGCTCCCGAGCCATGCCGCCGCCACTCATGCCGCCTCCCCTGCCACGAGGGCCGGCGTGCGGGCGAGCGCGCCCTGTGCGAAGGCGAACGCCGCCGAGACCAGGGCCGCGATCGCCGAGGCGGCGAAGCTCCACCCCGCCCCCGCGCCGGACAGCACGGCCGCCGTCACCGCGCCGGCCAGGCTGCTCCCGACCACCCGGACCAGCGCGTTCACGCCGCCCGCCGCGGCGGTCTTGGCCGGTTCGACGTGCTCGACGGCCATCGTGCCGAGCGCCGCGTACCCGAGGCCGATGCCGAGCCCGAGAACGGTCGCCGCCCCGTACAGGGCCGTCGACGACCCGTGCGCGAGGCTCAGCCAGAGCGCCGCGACGGCCACCACCGACGAGCCCGCGCCGACCAGCGACGAGGCGCTGAAGCGGCGCATCAGACGGCCCGCGAGCAGCGAGACCGCCAGCATCAGCAGCGCCGTCGGCAGCAGGTACAGGCCGACCTGGAGCACCGAGGCGCCGAGCCGGGCCTGGGCCACGGACGACAGCGTGGTGATGGCGCCGAACAGCGCGAACCCGAGCAGCAGCGAGGCCACGGTCGCCCCGACGGTCCCCCGGTGCAGGAGCATCGGGAGCTCGATGAGCGGCGCCGCGGCGCGCCGGGCCGACAGCACCCAGGCGGCGAACAGCACGGCGCTCGCCACCAGCAGCCCCAGGGTCGCCGCCGACGTCCAGCCCCAGGCCGTTCCCTTGCTGACGGCGAGCAGCAGGCAGACCAGCCAGGCGGCCATCAGCGCCGCACCCGCGAAGTCGGGGCGCGCGTCCGGCACGGGATGGGCGGGCTCGCGGACGAGCAGGGCGACGAGACCCGCTCCGGCGGCCGCGAGCGCCGCCAGGATCCAGAACAGCGCCTGGTAGCCGCCGCCCACCAGCCCCGCGAGGATCATGCCGCCGCCGCTCCCGACGCCCATCATGGCGCTCAGCACGCCGATCGCCGTGGGCAGCCGGTCACGCGGCACCTCTTGCCGGGCGATCCCCATGGCGAGGGGCAGCAGGGGCGCGGCGAAGCCCTGGAGCACGCGGCCGGCGACGATCCCCGCGAGCGTGGTCGCCATGGCCGCGACGACCGATCCGGCGACGAGGAGGCCGAGGGACGCCATGGCGACGCGCCGCCGGCCGTACAGGTCGCCGAGGCGCGACAGCAGCGGGATGGAGATCGCCCCGGAGAGCAGCGAGGCGGTCAGGGTCCAGGAGGCGGAGGTCAGCGGCGCCTGGAGCTCGCGTTGCAGCGCGGGCAGCATCGGCACCACGGCCGTCATCTGCAGGGTGCCGACGGCCACGCCGAAGGCGAGAACGCACACGGACACCCATGGCGACTTTCTATACATGTATAGAAAGTAACATGGCAGCATGCCGGCGCGCACGGGGCGGCCCCCCAAGATCTCGAAGACGGACATCCTCACCGCGGCCCACCGCGTCATCCACGAGGAGGGCACACAGGCCCTGACCATGCGCCGCCTGGCCCGCGAGGTCGGCACGACGCCGATGGCGCTCTACCACCACGTGCGCGACAAGGACGAACTGCTCCTGATGCTCCTCGACGACTACGCCGCCCGAATGCCGAGTCCGGAACCGCCGGCAGGGGCGGGCCCGGGCGAGCGGGTCGTGGCCGCCGCGGTCGCCATGCGGGAGGGGCTCATGGGGGTGCCGTGGATCGTCGAGGTGCTCAGGGCCGACGACCTGATGTCGGCCCGCGCCCTGTGGTACCCGGAGGAGATCATCGACGCGGCCGTCCAGGCGGGGCTGACCCCGGAGGAGGCCGTGGACGCGTACCGGATCATCTGGCACTACACGGCCGGAGAGATCACCGCGCGCTCGGCCGCCGCGCGCCGGCGCGAGGACGACAGGCCGACGCACAGGAGCCAGGTGTTCGAGAACCTCGACGCGACCCGGCTGCCCCGCCTGGCCGCGCTCGGCCCGCGCTGGGCGGAGCTGACGTCCCGCGACACGTACGACAAGGGGGTACGAGCCCTGGTCCGTGGCCTGCTTCCCCCGCCGCCACCTTGACATCCACCCCCAGCCCCCACCTAACCCTTAGACCGCCCCAGCCTTCACCCCCCGGACCACCCCAGCCTTCACCCCCCGGACCGCCGCAGCCTTCAGCCCCGCCCGCCCCGCTCGTGCACGACCAGGACTCCCCAGCCTTCCCCGGGCCGGACGCCCGAGGTCGCCTCCTCCCCACCCATCACCCCGGCCTCGCGGAGCGCAGGTCCAGCCTTGGGCGGGAAGGGCAGGCCGTCACACCCAGCGGGACAGTCGGATACGCCCGGCGAAGACCCGGGCGTGCGGGACCCTCACCCCCGGGTGCCGTCGCGGTCACGGGTCGCCGGGGCGGCGAAGTTGAGCTGGGACTCGGCGTCGAAACCCGCGAGCTGTAACAGCTTCTCCAGCGCGGCCTGCCTCGTCTCCTCCACGCTCTCGCCCTGCTCGCCGAAGCAGTCGGCCGCCACGTCCAGCACGGCCATGACCACGGCGGCGTCCGGATAGGGCACGTCGATCACGACGGCGCCGCCCTTGGCCCGGTCGGCGGGCACCAGGTGCAGCCGCAGCAACCGGCGCATCTCCTCGGCCATCGCGACCCCCAGCACGGCCGCGCGCTCGAACTTCTCAGCAGCAAGCATGTCACCCTCCAGTCGCACAGGTGTTCGGGAACACCAAAGCTAGCCTGCGCCACCGACAGAATCCGCGCATCAGCCCCCCGCCCCGGCACGCGCGCGGCATGATCTTGCGATTAGGCTCGAACGGTGTACGAGAAGTCCGTCGTCGCCGACGACCTCCACGTCGCCCTCGGCGGCGAACCCGTGCTCCAGGGGTTCTCGCTGAGCGCCTCCCCCGGCGAGATCGTCGCCGTCGTGGGCCCGAACGGCTCGGGCAAGTCCACCCTCCTCCGCTGCCTGGCGGGGCTGCAGCCGGTCGAACGGGGACGGGTCACCGTGTTCGGGGCCGCGCCCGCCGACGACGCCGCGTTCTGGCGGGAGGTGGCGCTGCTGACCGACGAGCCCGCCTGGTACCCGGGCCTGACCAGCCGTGAGCACCTGGAGCTCGTCGAGGCCGTCCACGGGACGCCCCGCATGACCGCCGGGACGGCTCTCGACCTCTTCGAGCTGGCCGGGCGCGCCGACGCGCCACCGCAGAACCTCTCCACGGGGCAGCGCCAGCGCCTCTCCCTCGCCGCCGCCTTCCTCCGGCCCAGCCGGCTCCTCCTCCTCGACGAGCCCGAGCGCGGCCTGGACGCCTCCTTCCGCGTACGGCTCGCGGAGCTGATCGAGGCGTACGCCGCCGATGGCGGCACGGTGGTCATGGCCACGCACGACCCCGCCCTGGCGGACCGCGCCCGCCAGGTCTCCCCCGCCGGCCAGGCGACGGCATGACGCCGCCCCCCTCCCCCGCCTGAAGGACGACCACGTGAACCCTCCCCCCTCCCCCACCCCGGCCGCCGTGCGGCAGTTCCTGCGGCGGCGGCGTGGCTCCGTCGGCGCCCTGGACCGGTACGTCGCCGGGTTCGGCCTCGCCCTGGTCGCCGCGATCGCCGGGCAGCCGGTGTCCTCCCTGATCGCGAGCATGGCCGGGCAGATGACACCGGCGCGCATGAGCGCGGGCCTGGCGCTGGCCGTGCTGGCCTTCGCCGCGTTCGTCGCCGCTGCCCGAGCCGCGGGGCCCGTCGCGCTGCCCGCCCCCGACGCGTCCTGGCTGCTGCTGTCGCCGCTGGAGCGGCGCGGGGTCCTGGGCCGGACGGCCCGCCTGCTCGGGGTGACCGCCGTGGTGGCGGGCTCACTGCTCGGCCTGGCGCTGCTCGCGGCGCTGGGCGCTCCTGACGGGCTCCTCTGGCGGCTGGCCGGGGCGCTGGTGCTCGGTGTGTCCGTGACGGTGGGCGCCATGGCCCTGGCGGTGCTGGAGCAGGCGTCGAGGCTCTGGGACGGCTGGCTGGGGATCGCACTGACGGCGCTGGTGACGCTGGCCGTGGTCCTGAGCGCGGCGGCCGTCGCCGCCCGGACGACCCGCCCGGAACTGACCGGCGGCGGCCTGACCACAGGGACCGGGTTGCCGTCGGGGAGCGAGTGGGCCACCGGGACCGTCGTGGGTGCCGCGGGGGTCGTCCCGGCGGTTCTCCATGGGGTTCTGGGGGCCGTGGGCGCCGTGGCCGCCGCTCCCCCGGCGGTGGTCGCGGTCGCCGCCGTCTCGGCGGCTCTGGTCGCCGCCCTCCTCGTGCGGCGGGCATGGGCGGCCCTGGAACGCATGCCGGTCCGGGCCGTGCTGGCCGCCTCCACCCGGACGGCGCACGTCACCCGCGCGGCCGTGCTGGCGGACCCGGGAGCGCTGACCTGGATCGCCGAGGACAACCACTGGCGGGCCAGAAGGCTCCGGTCGAGGAGGTGGCCGTCGCTCGCGGCCCCGGCAGCGCTGGCCTGGCACGACTGGCGCCGCCTGGGCCGTCGTCCGGGCCGCCTGGCCGCGATGGCGGCCTCCACCGCGCTCCCCGCCCTCATGGTCCAGGCCCTGGGCATCACGGCGACCGGGGCGGGCGTGCCGCCGGGAATGTCCGGGCCCGCCACGATCATGACTGCCGCAGCCCCGGCGACCCCGTCCCTGGCCGCCGTGGCCGTGACCGTCGGGGCCGTGCTGGCCGGAGCCCTGGCCGTGGCGGCGGCCGCCGCGGCGGGTGCGCGGCG
>NZ_JBFAIA010000272.1:0-7750 GCF_040654455.1 Nonomuraea sp. NPDC050691 | reverse complement strand
GCAGACGTCGAGGACGTCTGCGCGCTGCTCGACGTGACCGGGGCCCGCGACGTCGTCGGCGTCAGCGCCGGCGCGATCCTCGCTCTCCTCACCGGGCTGTCCCGGCCCGACGTGCGCCGCGTCGTCGCGTTCGAGCCGCCGCTGGGCCTCGACGGGGCGAACAGCCCGGACTGGATCGCGCGCTTCGATCGGGAGATCGCCGAGGGGCGGATCGAAGCCGCGCTCGTCACCGGCATGCTCGCCGCCCGCCTGGGGCCGCCCGGCTCCCGGCTGATGCCCCGCCGGCTGCTCGAACGGCTCACCACCGCGTTCATCGCCCGCCAGGAGCGGGACGGGAACGGGGAGGAGGCGGGCTTCCGCGAGCTGGCCCCGACGATCCGCCACGACGGGCTGCTGGTGGCCGAGACGGCGGACCTCGTGCCCCGGCTGCGGGAGCTGCGGGCCGAGGTGCTGCTGCTCGGCGGCACCAGGAGTCCGGCGTACCTGAAGCGCGCCCTCACCACCCTGGAGGGCGTCCTCCCGGACGCCCGGCGGGTGGTGCTCCAGGGCGTCGGCCACGAGGCCACCGGCAACGCCGCCAGAGGAGGCAAGCCCGAACGGGTCGCCCGCGAGATCGAGCGCTTCCTGACCTGAGCCCGCCCTGACCTGAGGCCGCCCTGACCTGAGCCCGCCCTGACCTGAGCCCGCCCTGGCCTGAGGTGGAAGCGTCCTGACGGAGGCCCCGCCTCAGGTCACAGGCCGGTCAGAGGCCGCGCAGGAAGGCGGCGGCGATCGGTGCGGCGACCTTGCCGCCCGTGCCGCCGCCCTCCACCACCACCGCGAACGCCACGTCGTCCTTGAACCCCATGAACCAGGCGTGCGTCTTCAGCTTCTCGCCGGTGCCGTACTCGGCCGTGCCGGTCTTGCCGTGCGTGCCGGACGGCAGGCCCGCGCCCTTGGCGGTGCCCTTGGTGACCACGGCGGCGGTCAGGGAGTGCATCGCGTCCTTGACCCCGTCGGGCAGCGGGTGCTCCTCGGCCTTCTGGGAGAGCCCCGGCACGAGCGTCGGCGGGCGCCAGGTGCCGTCGGCGATGGCGGCGGCCACCGACGCCATCGACAGCGGGCTCGCCGTGATCCTGGCCTGCCCGAACGCCTCGGCGGCCAGCTCGGCGTCGGACTGGGCGCGCGGCATGCTGGCCTTGGTGGCGGGCACGCCGATGTTGAGCGGCTGGTTGAAGCCGACCGACTCGGCCGTCTCCAGCAGCTTGTCGGCGCCGAGGCGCCGCTCGGCCATCGGCGCGAACGTGGTGTTGCAGGAGTGGGCGAAGGAGTCGAGGAACGACAGCGACCCGAACTCCTCCTCCTCGGAGTTGCGGATCTTCAGACCGCCCACGGTCGCGTACTTGGGGCAGGTGACGGAGTCGCCGGGGGTGACGCCCTCGGCGAGCAACCCGATCGCCGTCACCGCCTTGAACGTGGAGCCGGGCGGGTAGCGGCCGTCGAGTGCCCGGTTGAAGCCGCCCACGTTGTTGACAACGGCCAGGATCTCACCGGTGCTCGCCTTGATCGCGACCATGGAGGTGGGCTTGTCGACGTCCTTGACCGCGGCGACGGCGGCGGCCTGGGCGCGCGGGTCGAGGCTGGTCTTCACCTTCTCGCCGTCGGTGCCCTCGATGGTGTGCAGGGTCTTGCCGCCGACCTGGATCTCGGTGGTCGGGGTGCCCGCGAGCTGCTTCTGGAACGTCTCCTGCAACCCGCCCCGGCCGACCGCCTGGCCGACCTTGTAGGCGCTGCCGAGCTTGGCGACGTCCTTCTTGGTGGCCTTGTCGAGGTAGCCGACGAGCTGCTGCACCGAGCCGCCGGCCTTGCCGTCGTCGATGCGCCCGCCGTCGGCGTCGGTGATCTGCGCGCGGTCCGGCCAGCGCGTCTTGATCGTGAACGACGCGCCGGAGGTGAGCGACGGGTGGAGCGTGGCCGGGGTCCAGTCGACCTTCCAGGCGCGGTCGGCGACCTTGAGGTCGATCCGCCCCTGGTAGGTCCAGTCGCCGATGTTCTTCAGCTTCAGGGTCGCGGTGTACGGCACGCGGGCCCGGTCGTCGGACTCGGTGACCTGCCCCAGTTTGACCTGCGTGGACTCGACGGCCAGGGCGGTGCGCATCTGGTCGTAGGCGGTCAGCGGCTGCTGGGCGGCGAGTTGGGTCCGCATGGCGGCGGTGTCGCCCGACTGCCAGGCGGCGGCGAACCGCCGGGCGGTCTCGGCGGGCGTGCCCCGCGTGTGCAGCAGGTAGTAGGCGCCGCCCCCTGCGGCGCCCACTGCCAGCACGGTGATGCCGGATACGATCGCGATGGTACGGCCACGCGCCACTGGTCAGCCCCCTGGTCCTCGGCAGCGCTTGCTGGGTCCCCGAGCTTAGCCGCGCGCGCCGTCCACCGGGTCCGAAGTGACGATCTTGGAGGTGGCCGCCTCGCCTCCGGCTCCGGCCGCGGACCCGTTCGACCCGGACCCGTTGGACCCGGATCCGTTCGAGCTGGATCCGTTCGCCTCGGACCCGTTCGACGCGGCCTTGACGCTGGAGGCGTACGCGGGCACGTACTCCTGGCCCGAGAGCCGCTGGATGGCGGCCATGATCTCGTCGGTGACCCTCCTGCGGTCACGGGCGTTGGCGTGGTCGCCCTCGAACGTCATCGGCGCCCCGATCTTGATGCCGATCCGGGCCGGGCGGGGCACCTTGGCACCGACCGGGAGCACCTTCTCGGTGCCGCTGAGCGCGACGGGCAGCACCGGCGCGCCCGTGCGCAGGGCCAGCCAGGCCACGCCGATCTTGCCCCGGTAGAGACGGCCGTCGGGGGATCGGGTGCCCTCGGGGTGGATGCCGAACAGCTCGCCGCGCTCCAGCACCTCGGTGGCCGCGTCCAGCATGGTCTGCGCGGCGTGGGCGCTCTCACGGTCGACGGGCACGCTGTTGCCGAGGCGCATGAACCAGCCCGCGACCGGGTTGCCGGAGAAGTACTCGTTCTTGGCGACGAACGTCACCGGCCGCGGCAGCAGCGCCGGCAGCAGGAACGAGTCGAGCACGGACAGGTGGTTGGCGGCCAGGATCGCGGGGCCCGTCCTGGGCACGTGCACCGCGCCGGAGATGTGCGGGCGGCACATCACATGGGCGAGCGGCGTGGCGGCGAACTTGACCACTTCGTACAGCAAGGGGCTCTCCTGGCGGATCGTCGGTCGGCCACCCCACCATAGAGCAGGCGCCCCGGCCGAGGCCGGGGCGCCTGGTAAAGCTGTTAAGGCCGATGTGGCGGTCGCCTCCTCGGCGAGGTGCACAACACGGCTCCAGCCGAACGGTATTCCGTGAAGGCGGTAATTTGCGGCCCGGGGGACACAGACCACATCGGCCACTCGACTCTAACGGACATCCGGTGGGGCGTATTCCATCGGGCCCAAAGATTCGGTCAGGTCCTGGTCCAGTCCGGCTGTGCGACGTCGAAGACCCGCAGGTCACGGCCACGTAGCGCCACTTCGGCGAACTGCCACAAAATCGCCCCGGTCGGCGCGTGGACCACGATCGAGGGGCCCAGCGGCATCTGCAGCAGCCCGGCGGCGGTCCAGCGGGGCACCCCGGGCGCGAGGAAGCGTTCGAGCGGGACGGCGTGGACCGAGGCGACCTCGCGGGCGTCGGCCACGGGCCGCTGCCGGCCGCCGAACGCCACGACCGGGGTGATCGCGAACCCGGAGTCGGTGACGTAGTCGTCCAGCAGCCCCGCCACGTCCACGCCGCGGACCGCGGTCTCCTCGGCCAGCTCCCGCAGCGCCGCCTCGACCGGCCGCTCGCCGTCGTCCAGCCGGCCGCCGGGCAGCGCCCACTGGCCGGCGTTGCGGCCGTGCGGGGAGCGCCGGATCAGGATCGTGTACGGGGCTCCGGCGTCGTCCTCCAGCACGCACACGGTGACGGCGGCGCGGCGGACGCCGGGCGCGGGCGGCGCCTCGCGGCGGGGGAAGGCGGCCAGGCGGGAGGCGACCAGCTCGCGCAGCTCGCCGATGGGGGGAAGCACCGGCCCAGGATCCCACGCCCGCTCAGGGGGTGGCCTCCGGCAGCCGCACGGTGACCCCCAGGCCGCCCTCCGGCCGGGCCTCGGCGGCGACGGAGCCGCCGTGCGCGTCGCAGATGGCCCGCACGATGGACAGCCCCAGTCCCGAGCCGCGCGCCGAGCGCACGCGGTCGCCCTGCAGCCGCCGGAACGGCTCGAACAGGTCTTCCACCTCGTACGGCGGGACGGCCGGCCCGGTGTTGTCCACCGTGACCACCGCGTGGCCGTCCTCGCGGCGCACCCGGACCCATACCTGGCCGCCGCGCACGTTGTACTTGGCCGCGTTCTCCACCAGGTTGTACAGGCAGCGTTCCATGAGGAGCGGGTCGCCCGCCGCGAGGGCCGGCCGCAGGTCCGCGTGCAGGGCGAGGGGCCGTTTGCGCCCGGCCAGGTCGAGCTGGTCCAGCACGGTGCGCGCCACCTGCGCGACGTCCACGGTCTTGCGCACGGCCAGCTCCTGCTCGGACTGGGCGAGCAGGAGCAGGCCCTCGATGAGCCGCTCGTAGCGGGCGTTGGTGCCGAGCAGGGCCCGGGCCAGCGCCTTGAGGTCCTCGGAGGCGGCGGGTTCCTCCAGCGACACCTCCAGCACGGTGCGGTTGATGGCGAGGGGGGTGCGCAGCTCGTGCGAGGCGTTGGCGATGAAGCGCCGCTGCCCCTCGAACACGTGGTGCAGCCGGTCCAGCATCGCGTCGAAGGTGTCGGCCAGCCGCTTGACCTCGTCGGGCGGCCCCTCCAACGCGATCCGCTCGTGCAGGTTGCTCTCGGACAGCCTGCGGGCCGTCTCGGTGACCCGGTCGAGCGGGCGCAGCGCCCGGTCGGCGACGAGGTAGCCGAGCACGACCGCGAGGACGCCGAGCAGCACCATGATGAGCACCGACGAGCGCAGCATGTCCGCCAGGACGGTCGCGGCCCGCTGCTGCACGTCCGCGGTGGTCTTCTGGAACATCACGTCGTCGGACGGCGCCGGGAGGACGGACATCTGCCTGTTGGTGACGATCTTCGTGAAGCCGACGGAGAACTGCTGGCTGAGCGCCCGCGCGGTCAGCAGGTACGTGGACCACAGCAGCAGCGACCCGGCCAGGAAGAACAGCCCGCCGTACAGGACCGTCAGCCGTACGCGCAGCCCGAGCCGGTGCCACGGTCGGACCCGGCCCGGCGCGCCGCGCCGCGACCGCCACGGGCCCCTGAGACGGGCCGTCCCGCGCGCCCTGGACGCCTTCACAGCCGGTACCCCTGGCCCGGGACGTTCTCGATCAGCGGGGGAGCGCCGAGCTTGCGGCGCAGCGAGGTGAGCGTCACCCGCAGCACCCCGCTGGCCGCGTCGGCGTGCTCGTCCCACGCGCTCCTGCGCAGCTCCGCCGAGGTGACCAGCCGCCCCTCGGCGCGCAGCAGCGCGTGCAGCACGTCGAACTCCTTGCGGTTGAGGGCGACGGGCCGCCCGTCGCGCGTGACCGTGCGCCGGCCCGGGTCCAGCAGCACCCCGGCCCGCTCCAGCGGCGCGGGACCGCCCCGCCGGGAGCGCCGCGACAGCGTCCGGATCCGCGCCACCAGCTCGGCGAACGTGAACGGCTTGATGAGGTAGTCGTCCGCGCCCAGGGTCAGCCCGTCCACCCGGTCGCGCACCCGCCCGGCCGCCGTCAGCATGAGCACCCGGCCCGCCCCGTCCCCGCCCGTCAGCTCGCGGCACACCTCGTCGCCGTGCACCTCGGGCAGGTCGCGGTCCAGCACCACGACGTCGTACCGGACGTACGCGGCCAGCTCCAGCGCCTCCTGCCCGTCGTAGGCCACGTCGACCGCGATGGCGTGCAGCCGCAGCCCGCGCGCGATGGCGTCGGCCAGCTCCTCTTCGTCCTCCACGACGAGCACCCGCATCCCGGGCCCCCTTTCCGTCCCGCCACGACAGTGGCGGATCGGGTGTTAGCGGCGGATAAGCGCCGGGGCCTGACGCCGCGGCCCGCACGGCTTATCGCCGTTTAGCACCCGCCTCGCTGAAGTGAGCCTCGCGCCGCGGCGAACGACCGGCGGCGCCCGTGAAGGAGACGACGATGAACGTACGACCCCTGCTGGCGACCGTCTGCGCGGCGGCGGCCCTGACCGCGTGCGCCGCCAAGGCGCCGGCCTCGGACGGCGTGGTCAGCGCGAGCGGCGCCACGGCGAGCCCCGGCGCGTCCGCCTCCGCCTCCATGGATCCCAGGACCGCGCAGCTCAAGTTCGCCCAGTGCATGCGCGAGCACGGCGTCGAGATGGACGACCCCGAGCCGGGCGGCGGGATCCGCATCAAGTCCAGGAAGGGTGACGAGGCCAAGATGCAGGAGGCCCAGAAGGCGTGCGGGCACTTCATGGAGGCCGCGATCGGCGACGCCAAGGGCAAGATGGACCCCAAGGCCCGCGACAACGCGCTGAAGTTCGCCCAGTGCATGCGCGAGCACGGCATCGACATGAAGGACCCGTCCGACGGCCGGATCGAGATCAACGTGCCGGCCGGGACGTCCGAGGAGAAGGTCAAGGCCGCTCACGAGGCGTGCAAGGAGTTCGAGCCCGGCGGTGGCCCCCGATGAGAAAGGGGCTCGCGCTCGCCGGGACGGGCGCGCTGGCCGTCGCCGCCGCGTGGACGGCGGTGGCCGTCCTGGGCGACGGCGGCGCCGGCGCGGCGGACCCGGCGCCGAAGGCCGTCCCGGCCACGGCCGAGATCACCCGCCAGGACCTCGTCGACACCAAGACCGTCACCGGCGCGCTCACCTACTCCGGCGAGCGGCAGATCACCACCGGCGCGTCCGGCACGGTGACGTGGGTGGCCGCCGAGGGCTCCGTGGTGCGCCGCGGCCACAAGCTGCTGTCGGCCGACCGTAAACCGGTCGTCCTCATGTACGGCAAGCTGCCGCTGTACCGGGAGCTGCGCCAGGGCATCGACGACGGCCCGGACGTCGAGCAGCTCGAACGCAACCTCAAGGCCCTCGGCTACGGCGACTACCTCACGGTGGACGAGCACTACAGCTACGCCACCCACCTCGCGGTCAAGGAGTGGCAGGACGACCGGGGGCTGCCCGAGACGGGGCGGGTGGACGCGTCGCAGGTGGTGTTCCTGCCGTCGCTCGTGCGCGTCACCGACGCGGCCGTGGAGGTCGGCGACCGGCTCGCCCCGGGCCGCCGCACCATGACGGTCAGCGGCGTGCGACGGCTGGTCCACGTGGACCTCGACGCCGACGACCAGGCACTCGCCCGCAAGGGCGCGAAGGTGACCGTGGAGCTGCCCGGCGGCGAGCGCGTCTCCGGCCGGATCACCTCGGTCGGCACGGTCGCCGAGACCAGCGGCCAGGGCCAGGACCGGAACGTCACCGTGGACGTCGACATCACCCTGGCCAAGACGCCGAAGACCCGCCTCGACCAGGCGCCGGTCGACGTGGAGATGGAGAGCGAGCGGCACAAGGGGGTGCTGTCCGTGCCGATCGAGGCGCTGCTGGCGCTGCGCGAGGGCGGGTTCGGCGTCGAGGTGGTCGAGGGCGGCGCGACGCGGATCGTCGGGGTGAGGACCGGCGCGTTCGGCGGCGGCCGCGTCGAGGTCGAGGGCGCGGGACTCGCCGAGGGCATGAGGGTCGGGGTGCCGTCCGCATGACCGGCCCCCTGCCCGGCCGCTCCACGGCCGCCGCCCCCGCGCACGCCGCCGCCCCCCTGCCCGGCCGCT
>NZ_JBFAIA010000271.1:0-7961 GCF_040654455.1 Nonomuraea sp. NPDC050691 | reverse complement strand
GCTCGCCGCCGCCGAAGGCGGGACGCTGCGGCAGCGGCGGCTGGGCGCCGTCGGGGATGAGCGCCGGCGGCAGCAGCACCATGGCGATGAGACCGTTGCCGTCGCCCTTGCGGAGCTGGACGCGGATGCCGTGGCGCAGGGCCAGGCGGCCGACCACGAACAGGCCCATGCGCCGCGAGACCGAGACGTCCACGACGGGCGGCTCGGCGAGGCGGCGGTTGGCCTCGGCCAGCTCCTCCTCGGTCATGCTGATGCCGGCGTCGGTCACCGACAGCAGGGCCCCGCCGCCCTCGATGAGGCTGCTGGTCACGGAGACCTGGGCGTTGCTCGGGGAGAACTGCAGCGCGTTCTCGACCAGCTCGGCCACGAGGTGGACGAGGTCGTTGGCGGCGCTGCCGACCACGGAGGTGGCGCGGTGGACCTTCACCTGGACGCGCTCGTACCCCTCGACCTCCGAGAGCGCGGCGCGCACGACGTCCACGAGCTTGGCCGGCTGGCTGCGCCGCCGGGCGGGCTCGTGGCCGGCGAGGACCAGCAGGTTCTCGGAGTTGCGGCGCATGCGGGTGGCCAGGTGGTCGAGCTTGAACAGGTCGGCCAGCCGGGCGCCGTCCTGCTCGCCCTTCTCCAGGCCGTCGATGAGCGAGATCTGCCGCTCGACCAGCGTCTGGGTGCGGCGCGAGAGGTTGACGAACATCGAGCTGATGTTGCCGCGCAGCTCGGCCTCCTCGCCCGCCAGCCGGACGGCCTGCCGGTGGACCTGGTCGAAGGCCTTGGCGACTTCACCGATCTCGTCGTTGCCCTCGACGTCGATCGGCCGGACCTCGGGCACCACGTCGCCGTTGAGGCGGAGCTTGCGGACCACGTCCGGCAGGCGGAAGCCGGCGATCTCCAGGGCCTCGGTGCGCAGGCGGCGCAGCGGGCTGACCATGGAGCGGGCGATGGCGACGGTGAGCAGCGCCACGAGGAGCAGCAGCGCGAGGATCAGGACACCGGCGATGACGGCGTTGCGGATCTCGGCGTCACGCAGCTCGGTGCCGCGCAGGGCCACCTTCTTGTTGATGTCCTCCTCCACCGAGTGGAGGGCGTCGATCGTGGCGGCGTTGTCGTTGAACCACTGGTCGGCGGCCGAGACCTTGCGGGGGTCGGTGGAGGCGAGCAGGTTCTGCCGGATGCGGACGCCGGGCGCCTTGCCGCTGGCCAGCGTGATGGCGCGCGACTTGATCAGCTCGGTGTTGTAGTACTCGGGCTTGGTCAGCGCCTTCTGGAGCTGGATGGCGACCTGCGGGCCGGCCTCCTGGCCGACGGTGGCCATGTCGGAGCGCTGCGCGGCGTTGGAGGCGATGAAGCGCTCGACCTCCTTGGCGTCCATGCTGCCGGGGAGGTAGTAGCCCTTGAGGAGCTGGACCCGCTGGCGGGAGACCTCCTCCTTGGCCCGGGCGAGCGCGCTCAGGGCGCGGAACTGGCCGATGATCTGCGAGTCGTCGCTGAGCAGGCTCAGCTCGTCGTGCAGGCGCAGCAGCGTGTCGAGCACGGTGTTGTAGCGGGAGGTGTCGCGCTGGCCCTCGGAGCGGGTCCGGGGGAGCTGCCTGATGTCGAGGCGGGCCCGCCGGACGACGTCGAGGACGCGCACGCCGTACGAGTCGTCCATGGCGTCCATGTCGGCCTGCACGGTGGAGACGAGCTTGTCGACGGCGGCCTTGCGCTCGGCGTACGGCTTGGCGAGCTTCTTGCGCTGGGCGCCGGAGACGACCATCCAGCCGCCCGTGTCACGCTCCATGCCCAGGGCCTGAACCAGGTCGCGGATGTGCCCCGCGTCCGCGGCGGCCCGGATGGTGCGCTCGTAGTCGTTGATGCTCTGGATCGAACCGACCACGCGCGCGCCCCCCAGCGCCACGCAGACGACGGTGGGAACCAGGATGAGGGCGGTCAGACGCCATCTCACGCGCCAGTTGCGCAGTCCGAGCCGGGGCGGGAGGGATCGCCCGTCGCGCGCCCGTCCGGCGGTCTGGCCGCTGTCGGAGTTCCCCGTAGTCACTGCTTCCGCTACCCCTCAAATCATCCCGTGGTCCACGGGCTCTAGGACGTCCACAAGGTATCCGCAGCGTGAGACTAAATACGCATATCGGATGCAATCGTTACATATGTGACCGGTCCGTCGTGAGTGGTTTAGCGCAGTGCCGCCAGCACCAGATCGCGGACCTGGCCTCGCTGCGCGTCGTCACTAAGAGGACGTCCGGCGCGATCGACCACATAGAAGACGTCCACCGCCTCCGCGCCGAGAGTCTCCACGCGAGCAGCTCTCACGTCAAGACCGCACTCCCCGAACGCCCGTCCAATGCGCCACAGGAGTCCCGGCCTGTCATGGGCCCTGACTTCCACCACCGTGGCGGTCGCCGAGGCGTCGTCCACCAAGGTCACACGGGGTGGAGCGACCGGAACACGAGGAGCCCTCACATACCGGTTCCGACGGGCCAGCCGTTGCTCGATGTCAAGACGCCCTGCAAGGACGAGCCGGAGATCTGCTTCCAGCGTGGCGGGGTCCGGAGGCGAGCCGTACTCGGGGACGACGGAGAACTCGATCACCGCGGTGGATCCCGCGGAGGCCGATGCGGCCGAGCGGACGATCAGCCGGTGGGCGGCCAGCACCCCGGCGGCGCTCCACAGCAGGCCGATGCGGTCAGGGGCGACGACCGTGACAGCGCCGCCGTTGACCCGGACGGCTCCACCGCCGTGCCGGGCCAGCGCGGCCTGCTCCGGCGACAGGGAGGGAGGCTTGGGTGGCGGGGAGCCGGACAGGACGGAGCGGACCCGGCGCACGAGATCGGCGACCAGGCCCGCCTTCCAGGAGTTCCAGGCGGCCGGTCCGGTGGCGTGGCCGTCGGCGACCGCGAGGGCCGCCAGCAGCTCCAGCACCTCCCGGGAGCCGACCGTGCCCGCGACCTTCTCGATCGTCACGGGGTCGTCGAGGTCGCGCCGGGTCGCCGTCTCGGGCAGCAGGAGATGATGGCGCACCACCGTGGCCAGGATCTCCCCGTCCGCGGGCGGCAGGCCGATGCGGGCGGCGATGTCGCGCACCACGACCTCGCCCGTCGCCGAATGGTCGCCGGGCCAGCCCTTGCCGATGTCGTGCAGCAGCGCCGCGATCAGCAGCAGGTCGGGCCGCGACACCTCGCGCGTGTGGCTGGCGGCGTTCGCCGCGGCCTCGATGAGGTGCCGGTCGACGGTGAAGCGGTGGATGGGGTTGCGCTGGGGGCGGTGACGCACGCGCTCCCAGTCAGGAAGCATCTTGACAAGAATGCCGGCCTGGTCGAGCTCCTCCCAGACGGGCACGGCGGCGCGGCCGGCGCCGAGGATCGACACCAGCGCGTCACGGGCCTCGTCCGGCCACGGCACCGGCAGCGGAGGCGACTGAGCTGCGAGGACGGACATCGTCGCGGGCGCCAGCGGCAGACCCGAGTCGGCCGCCGCGGCGGCGGCGCGCAGCACCAGCAGCGGGTCCTTGCGGGGGTCGGCGCCCCGGGCGAGCACCACCTCGCCGCCGTGCTCGACGACGCCGTCGGCCAGCGGACGGCGCCCTCGCGGGGCCGGTCCTGACACGAGCCTGTCAACCGTGCGCCAGGTCACGTCGAACGCGTGGGAGATCGTCCGGCCCGCCTCCGCGAGCCGGCGCATCAGCGCCTCGGCGTCGAGCAGGCCGAGCAGCCCGGCGACGGCCTCCTGCTCCTGCAGGACGAGCCGGTCGGCTCCCCGGCCGGTGACGACGTGCAGCGCGTGCCGCACGTCCAGGATGTACTCGTACGCCTCGCGGGCGCGGGGCCCGGGCGCCGAGGCCACCCAGGCGGCGGCCACGGCCTGCATGGCCTGGAGGTCGCGCAGGCCGCCGCGGCCGTCCTTGAGGTCGGGTTCGAGGAGGAAGGCGACCTCTCCGCTCGTCTGGGCCCGCTTGTCGGCCGCCTCGCGCAGCTCGCCGAGCCGGCGCCGGGAGTCGGCGCGCCACTCGGCGAGCACCGCCTCCCTGGCCTTCCTCGTCAGCTCCGGGTCTCCGGCCACGTGCCGGGCCTGGATGAGGCCGAGGACCGCCTTCAGGTCGTCGCGGGCGACCGCGACGGCCTCCTCCACGGTACGCACCGAGTGGTCGAGGCCGACGCCGGAGTCCCAGATGGGGTACCAGATGCGGTCCGCGACCCTGCCGACGTCGTCCCGGCTCCCGTGCAGCAGCACCAGGTCCAGGTCGCTGCCCGGCGCCAGTTCGCCGCGTCCCAGGCTGCCGACGGCGACCAGGGAGACGCCGTCGCCGTCGCTCGCCGTACGGAAGAGGTCCTTGAGCCAGCGGTCGGTGTCCGCGGCCCGCTCCTTGCGCGCCGCGGCGTACGAGCGAGCTTCACCCCTCAAGACGTCCCCTCTTCGGGCTCCGTCCGGACGCCCTCGTCTCGCTTGCCGATCTGCCGTGACTTGCCGGTCCGGCGCGGACGCCCTCGTCCGCGCCGGACCTCCGCCCGCGCCTACAGGGCGTCGGGGCCGCGCTCGCCGGTGCGGACGCGGATGACCGTGTCCACGGGCACCGACCAGACCTTGCCGTCGCCGATCTTGCCGGTCTGGGCCGCCTTGACGATGACGTCGATCACGTCGTCGGCGTCGTCCTCGTCCGCCAGCACCTCCAGCCGGACCTTCGGCACCAGGTCCACCTGGTACTCGGCGCCCCGGTAGACCTCGGTGTGGCCGCGCTGGCGGCCGTAGCCGCTGGCCTCGCTGACCGTCATGCCCTTGATGCCGAACTGCTCCAGGGCGGCCTTCACGTCATCGAGCTTGAAGGGCTTGATGACCGCGGTGATGAGTCTCATGCGTCCACCTTCTTAGCCGCCGGGGTGACGGCGGGCCCGTTGGGGGATGCCACGCCGGAGGCGTGGACGGTGCCGAGGTCGTACCCGGTCTCGGCGTGGGTGGTGATGTCGATGCCGGTGACCTCATCCTCGGCCGACACCCGGAAGCCCATCACCTTGTCGATGATCTTGCCGATGACCCAGGTGACGACGAAGGAGTAGCCGCCGACGGCGACCGGGCCGAGTACCTGGAGGCCGAGCTGGGTCAGGCCGCCGCCGTAGAACAGGCCCTTGTTCTGCTGCTCCAGGAAGGGGTAGGCGGCCAGGAAGCCGAGGGAGACCGCGCCGATGACGCCGCCCACCAGGTGGACGCCGACCACGTCGAGGGAGTCGTCGTAGTTGAGCTTGTACTTCAGGCCCACGGCGTAGGCGCAGACCGCGCCGGCGATCAGGCCGATGAGCATCGCGGCCCAGGGGTCGACGAAGCCGCAGGCGGGGGTGATGGCGACCAGGCCGGCGACGGCGCCGGAGGCGACGCCGAGGCTGGTGGCGTGGCCGTCGCGCATCTTCTCGACGACGAGCCAGGCACCGGCCGCGACGGCGGTGGCGATCTGGGTGTTCATGAACGCCAGGCCGGCCGTGCCGTCCACCGCCAGCTCGGAGCCGGCGTTGAAACCGAACCAGCCGAACCACAGCAGACCCGCGCCGAGCAGCACCAGCGTGAGGTTGTGCGGGCGCATCGGCTCCTTGCGCCAGCCCTTGCGCTTGCCGATGACGAGCGCGAGGGCGAGCGCCGCGGCGCCGGCGTTGATGTGGACGACCGTGCCGCCGGCGAAGTCCTCGATGCCGAGGGTGTTGAGCCAGCCGGTGCCCCAGACCCAGTGCGCGACGGGGAAGTAGACGATCGTGGCCCAGATGAAGCTGAACAGCACCCAGGCGCCGAACTTCGCGCGGTCCGCGATCGCGCCGCTGATCAGGGCGACCGTGATGATGGCGAACGTCAGCTGGAAGGCCGAGAAGACCAGGCTGGGCATGCCCGTGCCGTCGTCCTTGGTGGCCGTGTCGACGAGGCTCTGCAGGCCGACGTGGTCGAGACCGCCGACGAACTGGTTCAGCCACGACATGGAATTGTCGCTGAACGCCAGCGAGTGCCCGTAGAGCACCCAGGCGATCGTCACTGTGATGATGGCGACGAACGACATCATCATCATGTTCAGGACACTCTTGGCCCTGGTCATGCCCCCGTAGAAGAACGCGAGGCCCGGAGTCATCAACAGCACCAACGCGGTGGCCGTGAGCATCCAGGCAGTCGTGCCGCTATCGATCTTCACGACGCGACCCTCCTTACATATGACGTGTGGCCACAGCGTGTTCGTCCGCGGTTTCATGGCTCGACCAGCCGTGTTTCACGTTCGTGAATCTCGCCTCAATGGTGTTTCGTGGGTGTTTCGGGCTTTTCACACCCCGCGTTCCGGACGCGGTCGGCACTACACTTAGGGTTGCCTTACCTAAACGATCAAGGAACCCACATGCGTCTCCGCCTGGCCGCCGCGGCCCTGCTCCCCCTGCTCGCCCTCACCGCCTGCGGCGCCTCCACGACATCCCAGGAGTCCGGCCCGACGCGGACCGTCAAGCACGCCATGGGCGAGACCAAGGTCCCGGCGCAGCCCAAGCGGGTGGTGGTGCTCGACACCGACAAGCTCGACACGATGGTCTCGCTCGGCCTGACGCCGGTGGGCGCCGCGCAGGCGGCCGAGAGCCAGGCGTGGCCGAAGTACCTCGGCTCCGCCCTGTCGGCCACCAAGCCCGTGGGCACGCTCCAGCAGCTCAACCTCGAAGCGATCATGGCGCTGAAGCCCGACCTGATCCTCGGCACCAAGTTCCGCCAGGCCGCCTTCTACGACAAACTCAGCAAGATCGCGCCCACGGTGTTCACGGAGAAGGTCGGCGTCACCTGGAAGCAGAACTTCCTGCTCGACGCCGAGGCCCTGGGCAAGAAGGAGCGGGCCGCCGAGCTGCTGTCGGCCTACGAGGCGCGGGCCAAGCAGGTCGGCGCCAAGTTCACCTCACTGAAGGTGAGCATCGTCCGCTTCATGCCGACCGAGATCCGCATGTACGGTCCCGAGTCGTTCAGCGGCATCGTGGTCGGTGACGCGGGCATCCCGCGGCCCGAGACGCAGATGCTGGCCGGCCAGGCCGACAAGCGCTTCGGCAAGCTCAGCCAGGAGAACATCGCCCAGGCCGACGCCGACGCCGTCTTCTACAGCGCGTACGGCGAGGCGGCCGCCAAGAGCCAGGCGGCGGTGACCGGCGGGCCGCTGTGGAAGAACCTCGCGGCCGTCAAGGCGGGGCACGCCTACAACGTGGACGACGAGATCTGGATGCTGGGCATCGGGGTCACGGCCGCCGGAAAGATCCTCGACGACCTCGACATCCGCCTGACCCCGCTCGTCTGAGCCGTCGAGATCCGGCACCTTCTCAGGGGACGCGCCCCGGGCTCACGGGACGCGTAGCTGCACCGGGTCGCCCACGCACCGGGGCGTGGGGGCGATGACCTCCAGCACCACGTCGTCTCCGACGAGCACCTCGGCCCCCACCCAGCCGTTCTCCACGAACCCACCCGGCGCCGTCTCCGCGCTCCAGCTCGGCCTCCTCGGGCGGCACGTCCACCAGCCGCACCTGCCGTCCGAGCAGCGCCGACAGTTCGGCGTCGCCCGGCGGGCGGGTGCCGTCGAGGGTGAGCAGCCCGCGCCAGAGGCGGGGGTTCTTGGCGCTGGCGATCCTGCCGGTGGCCACGTCCAGCACGGCCCGCCGCCGGTCGCCGCCGAGCCCGCGTTCGCCGATGTCGGCGGCGTCGAGATCCTCGCCCAGCATCGACTTGACCGGGTAGCGGCGCAGCCGTCCCACAGTGCCCAGAAGTTCGCTCACGAAGACGATGCTACGAGCGGCGGGTGCGGAGCTTCTGGCGGTTGCCGCAGCGGCTCATCGAGCACCAGCGGCGGGCGCCCGGGCGGGAGGTGTCGAGGAAGACCAGGTAACAGTTGTCCCCCGCGCACATGCGCACCCGCTCGGTCCGCGGCCCGCTGAACAGGTCGATCGCGTCCCGGGCCACGGCCGACAGGAACTGCGAGCCCGTCACGG
>NZ_JBFAIA010000270.1:0-7972 GCF_040654455.1 Nonomuraea sp. NPDC050691 | reverse complement strand
CGCCTTCCGGGTCATCCGCGGCCTCGCATGAGCCCATCCTAGGGAGCCGCCGTGACGCCGGTCAGGCGACGGTCTCCCACAGCTCCGCGCGAAAGGGCCCGCGCCGGTCAGGTCGGGGCCGGCCACCACGGAGTCCGCGAGGTCGGGGTGGTCGCCGTTCACGCCGGTGTCGAGCACGGCGACCAGCACGCCCTCGCCTCGGGTGATCCGCCACGCCTCGGGCAGGCGCAGCGCGGGGAGCTGCCACTGGGCGGCCCCGCGCGCGCCCGTCGCGGCGCGGGTGTCGGCGCCCGCGCTCGGCGCCGGGCCGGACAGCGGCGAGGCGGCCAGGCATACGGCGAGAGCGGTGAGGAGGGTGGCGGCGAGACAGCGGACGTGCGGCGGCATGGGACGGAAGAGGCGCATGGCGACCTCCGGGGCAGAAGGGGGATGCCCGTTGCCGGAGATTGTGACACGAGACGCCTACCGCGGATCAGACCCTTCAGTAAACAGTCCGATACATCGCGTAATTAGTCTTAAGCGGCTTTCGTGGCGCTGAGCCTAGGAAATAGACGGAGAAATCCGGACATGGGCGCCGGGGGGTAGCCCCAGCCGCTGCGCCGCGTCCCCCGAGTTCACCGCGATCGCGATCAGCCCCGCCGAGTCCGCGAACGCCACCAGCTCGCCCGGCGGCACCGCCGAGTACGTCTCCCGGTACGGCAATGTGAGCTGCCGCCGCCCCAGCCACACCCCCAGCGTGTCGCCGACCCGCGCCCCCAGCGCCTCCAGGTGGCTCGCCGTGATCGACAGCTGCGTGTTGCCGTAGCGGTCCACGGACACGACCTCGCCCTCGACCGCGCCCTCGCGCACCACCGACGTCGGCTCCGGGAGCGACACGAGCCGGCCGATCGGCCGCTCCGGCCCCAGGTCGTTCGGCTTGAGCCCCTTGACCAGCCGTCCCGCCACGGCGGAGTAGATGTCGCGGCCGTGGAAGGTGGGCGAGACGGGTCTCAGGAAGTACTCCTCGTTGCTGATCTCGTACGCCGCCTCCGCGCCCCCGCTGGCGTGGACCGCCCACGACAGCAGCCCGTTGTCCGGCCCGATGAACACCCGGCCGCCCGCCTCGATCGCGACGGCCCGCCGGGCGTGCCCCGTGCCGGGGTCGACCGCGCCGATGTGCACGCCCTTGGGCAGGTAGGGAATGGTCTGGGCGAGGATCGCGGCGCCGCGCCGTACGTCGCCCGACGGGATGGCGTGGCACACGTCGATCACCCTGGCCTCGGGGGCGATACCGGCGATCACCCCGTGGCAGGCCGCCACGTAGCCGTCCTCCAGCCCGTAGTCCGTGAGAAGTGTGATGACTGAGGTCACACTTCGTGACTGTACGTCTCGCCATCCGCCATGAACAGCCGGAGTGCGCACATTACGATGGCGTCGGGCCGCATGCGCGTGTCGCCATCGTCGCGCGCAGCCTTTCGAGGAGGAACCATGGACACTGCACCGGCCGGCGGTGACAGTGCACCCCGACAACCGGAGCACGAGCAGCAACCCCTCACCCCACCCGCAGAGCTGACCTCACGTGAACGCGATCTCCTCGCCTTCGAACGCCAGTGGTGGCGTCACGCGGGCGCCAAGGAGCAGGCCATCAAGGAGACCTTCGGGTTCTCCGCCACCCGCTACTACCAGCTCCTGGGCGAGCTCATCGACAAGCCGGCCGCCCTGGAGCAGGATCCGATGCTGGTGAAGCGGCTGCGCAGGCTGCGCGCCGGCCGCCAGCGCGACCGCGCCGCGAGGCGCCTGGGCATGCGCCCCTGACCGGCTGGGTAGGGCCAGCCGCGTGAGGAACATCCCTGGAATGGAAGCCATCCTGAAGGACCCCGCGGGCGCCGTGATCGGGCTCGACTTCGACGGGACCCTGTCGCCGATCGTGCCGGATCCCGCCGCGGCCCGGATCCACCCCGAGGCGCCCGGCGTGCTGGCCGAGCTGGGCCGGCACCTGGGGGCGGTGGCCGTCGTGACCGGGCGTCCGCCCGCCACCGCCCTGGAGCTCGGCCCCGGCCTGGCCGAGGTGCCGGGCCTGGTGATCCTGGGCCACTACGGCTTCGAACGGTGGGAGAACGGCACGATCTCCGGCCCGCCGCCCCCCGCGGGCGTGCCACGGGCGGAGGCCGAGCTCCAGCTCCTGATCGACTCGCTCGGCCTGAAGGGCGTGACCATCGAGGACAAGGGCCGCGCGGTGGCCGTCCACACGCGCCGCGCCGACGACCCCGAGGGCGCGCTGGCCGTCCTGCGCGAGCCGCTGGCCGAGCTGGCCGCGAGACATGGTCTCGTCGTGGAGCCGGGCCGGTTCGTGCTGGAGCTGAGACCTCCGGGCATGGACAAGGGCCACGCGCTCGGGCTGTTCCTCGCCGAGCGGGACGCGAGATCCGTCATGTTCGTCGGCGACGACCTGGGCGACCTGGCCGCCTTCGAGGCGGTGCGCGCCTCCGGGCTGCCCGGCGTGACGGTCTGCAGCGGCTCCACCGAGGTCACCGCCCTGGCCGAACAGGCCGACATCGTGGTGGACGGGCCCGACGGTGTCGTGGCGCTCCTGCGCGAACTTGTGTCGGCTTTCAGTCGTTAGTGATTGTTTTGCAAGTGCCGGCCCCTAGGGTCGGCGCATGCTCAAGCGATACCTCGCCGCCGCGGCCGTGGCCGCGGCCACCCTCCTCGCCGTCGTCCCCTCTGCCGCGAACGCCGCGCCGGCGCAGCAGCTCAAGCTGCGCAACGGCCTGACGCTCTACATCCCGATCGAGTGGCGGGTGTACGGCATGGGCACGGACGCGGTGCAGGTGGTCACCGGCAAGTGCCGCAAGCCGCAGGGGTGGAGCTCGTACGAGTGCGACGCCTTCTACGTCTTCGGCCCGTCGTACATCAAGCGCGGCGCCGAGGGGTTCGGCCCGTACACCGGCAAGCGGCCCTTCTACACGGCGAGCGACGTGCAGCCCTGCCCGTTCAACAGGAAGTGGGACGAGGTCGTCGGCACCAAGGTCAAGAGAGGGCTGCGCCAGGTCGGGCCGGGGCACAAGGCCGCCTACAACGAGTGGAGGTCCGAGTGCGTCTCCCACTCGGGCAACAGGGTGAAGGGCCACTTCACCCAGCGCGAGTGGTACCTGCCCAAGAGCAGGATCCTCGTCGTGGACCAGTGGGACACGCCGGGGCTGACCGACACGCTGCAGCACGCCGACTGGATCTGAGGGACGCCTTCAGTGACCGGCGAGGGCGTCGAGCTGGGCCGTGAGCCACTTCTGCGGCGGCAGGGCGGTGGCCGCCGCGCGCAGCCGCTCGCCGCGCGCGCGGCGCTCGCCCTCCGGCATGACGAGCGCCTCGTGCAGCGCCACAGCCGTGCCGCTGATGTCGTACGGATTGACCAGGAGCGCGTGCTCGCCCAGCTCTGCCGCCGCCCCGGCCTCGCGCGACAGCACCAGGGCGGCGCCCGGCGACAGGATCGGGCCCTCCTTGGCCACCAGGTTCATGCCGTCGCGGATCGGGTTGACCAGCAGCACGTCGGCCATCCGGTAGGCGGCCAGTGAGCGCGGGTAGTCGTCGTGGACGTTGAGGATCAGCGGGTCCCAGTCCTCGGTGGCGTACTCGTCCTCGATCTCCTGGGCGCAGCGCTGCACCGAGGCGGTGTACTCGCGGTACTCGGGCAGGTCGTGCCGGCTCGGATAGGCGAAGGCGAGGTGGACGACCTTCCCGTGCCACTCGGGATGGCCGGCCAGGAACTCGCGGTAGGCGTGCAGGCCGCGCACGATGTTCTTGGACAGCTCCGTGCGGTCGATGCGGACGATCAGGGCGCGGTCGCCGACCTGCTCGCGCAGGGCGGTCATGTGCGACTCGACGTCGGGCTCGGCCGCCCGCTCGCACAGCGCGCCGCCGTCGACGCCGAGGGCGTGGACGCCGACGCGGGTCGTGCGCCCCTCGTGGGTGACGGTCCGGGCGTCGCGGTCCACCCGCGCGCCGAGCAGCGCCCGGCAGCAGTCCATGAACGCCCCGGCCCAGCGCGCGGTGAGGAACCCGGCGTGGTCGGCGCCCAGGATGCCTTCGAGCACCTCGCGGGCCACCTCGTCGGGCAGCAGCGAGAAGTACTCGGGCGGCGCCCACGGCGTGTGGCTGAAGTGGGCGATGCGCAGGTCGGGCCGCTCGGCGCGGAGCATGGCGGGGGTGAGGGTCAGGTGGTAGTCCTGCACCATGACGCGGGCCTCGTGGTGGGCCTCCTCGGCCAGCGCCAGCGCGAACGCGCCGTTGTAGTCGCGGTACGACTCCCACTCGCGGAGGAAGCGGGAGCCGAAGGCCGGCGCGTTGGGGGTGTCGTAGAGCAGGTGGTTGACGAACCAGAGCGTCGAGTTGGCCACCGCGTTGTAGGCGCGGTGGAACGTGGCGGCCGGGATGTCGAGCATCCGCAGGGCGCCCGTGTCGTAGCCCGCGTGGTCGAGCCGGCCTCCAGGGGCCTGCCGGGCCGCGCTGCGGTCGCCGTCGGACAGGGCGGCGCACACCCAGAGCACGTTGTGGTCCTTGGTGACTCCGGACAGCCCGGAGACCAGCCCGCCACCGCCGCGTTTCATGGTCAGCTCGCCGTCGTCGTCGACGGTGAACGAGACCGGGCCTCTGTTGGAGGCAACCAGGACGCTGTTCATTTAACCTCCCTCCGATCATAGGATCCCAGCTATGGCGCTTGATGAGCTAACCGAGGAACTTGCCCGTTCCGCCGCAGCCGGAGATCATCGCGCGCTCGGCGAGCTCCTGAAGCGGATCGAGCCCGACGTCATGCGGCACTGCGCCCGCATCCTCCCGTACCGCCAGGACGCCGAGGAGGCGTCCCAGGACACCCTGCTCGCGGTGGCCCGCAACATCGGCCGCTTCGAGGGGCGGGCCAGGTTCAGCACGTGGCTGCACATCGTGACGGCCAACTGCGCGCGCACCACGTACCGGTCGCTGAAGCGGCGGGCCGCCGAGCAGAGCTCCGACGAGCTGCCGGTGCAGAAGCCCGACGTGCGGCGGGTCAGCGTCATCGCGGGCTCGCGGCTGGACCTGCTCGACGCCATGGAGGCGCTGGAGGCCGACAAGCCCGACCTCGCCCAGGCGCTGGTGCTGCGCGACATCGTCCAGCTCGACTACAGCGAGGTGGCCGAGCAGCTCGGCATCCCGCTCGGCACCGCCAAGTCGCGCATCCACCAGGCACGCAAGTACGTGCAGGCGGCGCTCGGCGACGACTATCGGTGAGACCACTCGTCTCATGCTATGAGACGGCTGGGCAGTACCGCCACGTGGGCGGGTACAGTCTGAGGCGACAACTGAATATTGCTCATCCAGAGGGGTGGAGGGACCGGCCCTGCGAAGCCCCGGCAACCCTCCCGGCTTGAGACTCGCGACAGGGCGAGGCCGGCCGGGACAAGGTGCCAATTCCGGTCTGCGGTCAAGGTGGCCGCGGGCGAAGATGAGGGAAGGCCTCGCTTCATGTCGCTTGACTTCGGTCCTGCCACGGCTCTGTCCTGCCGCGAGTGCGGCACCCGCTACGACCTCGGCCCGAGCTTCGCGTGCCTGGAGTGTTTCGGGCCGCTCGAGGCGGCCTACTCCTTCGGCGGCGTCCGCCGCGAGGACATCGAGGCGGGCCCGGCCAACATCTGGCGCTACCGCTCGCTGCTCCCCGTCCCCGCCGACGTCGCCACCAAGCCGAACATGAACCCCGGCTGGACCAAGCTCGTCAAGGCGGGCAACCTCGGGCGCGCGCTCGGCCTCAAGTCCCTGTACGTCAAGGACGACTCGGGCAACCCCACCCACTCCTTCAAGGACCGGGTCGTCGCCATCGCCGTCGAGGCGGCGCGCAACTTCGGCTTCCACACCCTGTCGTGCTCCTCCACGGGCAACCTCGCGGGCGCGGTGACGGCCGCGGCGGCCCGGGCCGGGCTCGACGCCTGCGTCTTCATCCCCGCCAACCTGGAGCAGGCCAAGATCGCCATGGCCCGGGTGTTCGGCGGCAAGCTCATCGGCATCGACGGCACCTACGACGAGGTCAACCGGTTCTGCTCCGAGCTCATCGGCGACCCGCTGGGCGACAAGTGGGGCTTCGTCAACGTCAACCTCCGGCCGTACTACGCCGAGGGGTCCAAGACGCTCGCGTACGAGATCGCCGAGCAGCTCGGCTGGCGGCTCCCCGAGCAGATCGTCATCCCGATCGCCTCCGGGTCCCAGCTCACCAAGATCGACAAGGGTTTCAAGGAGCTGATCGCCCTGGGGCTGGTCGAGGACCGGCCGTACAAGGTGTTCGGCGCCCAGGCGCAGGGCTGCTCGCCGGTGTCGGCCGCGTACAAGGCCGGCCACGACGTGGTCCAGCCGGTCCGGCCCGACACCATCGCCAAGTCGCTGGCCATCGGCAACCCCGCCGACGGCCCCTACGTGCTCGACATCGCCCGCCGCACCGGTGGCGCGGTGGAGGACGTCACCGACGCCGAGATCGTGGAGGCGATCAAGCTGCTCGCCTCGACCGAGGGCATCTTCGCCGAGACGGCGGGCGGCGTCACGGTCGGTGTGCTGAAGAAGCTCACCGAGGGCGGCGTGCTCGACCCCGAGGCGGAGACCGTGGTGCTCAACACCGGCGACGGTCTCAAGACGCTCGACGCCGTCTCCGGGGACGCACAGCCCACGGCCGTCATCAAGCCCTCTCTCGACGCGTTCCGCGCGGCCGTCTGAGCGCCCGGCACGGCTGCTCGCACAACCAGGAAAGGCGACTAAATCATGAGTGTTTCGGTGCGGATTCCCACCATCCTGCGCACGTACACCGGCGGAAACGCGGAAGTGAGTGGCGAGGGCGCGACGCTTCGTGACGTCCTCGCAAAGCTCGACTCCGACTACCCGGGGATCGGCGCGCGAATTCTGGATGAATCGGGCAAGATTCGTCGTTTCGTCAACGTTTATGTGGGAGAAGAGGACGTCCGTTTTGCGGAAGGTTTGGACACTCCCGCACCCGACGGGGTCCAGATCTCCATCATCCCTGCGGTCGCCGGCGGCTGACGGCCCCGTACGCACCAGGGAAGGCGCCCCTCGTGGGCGCCTTCCGCTTTTCCGGGATATTCAAGGTTGAACAACTGCGCGGACGCGGATAGGAGCTGCTTCCCTTGGGCGGCGGTGGGATGAATTGCGTAGTTTGTGCTTTGACTCTGTTGCCAAACGCCGTGCCACAGGTATGGTCGAGGCGATCGTCCGGCCGATTTACCATAAGCCGTGGCGATTGCGGGTCTCGCGGACGAATGGGCGGGATCCGCGAGCCCAGTAAGAGGAGTCGGAAGTGGCGCAGGGCACCGTCAAGTGGTTCAACGCGGACAAGGGCTACGGCTTCATCGCGGTAGACGGTGGTAAGGATGTATTCGTCCATTACTCGGCAATCATGATGGACGGCTATCGCTCCCTCGAACAAGGTCAGCGGGTCGAGTTCGAGATCACTCAGGGCCAGAAGGGGCCGCAGGCGGAAGCCGTCCGCGCGGTCTGACCCAGGTCGCTGGCGTTCAACGGCAGGCCGCGCGGCAGCGCAGTCCGTACGGCCTGCCTCTCCCCTCCTTCGTCGATGATGCGGCGGGTCCTTCGGGGCCCGCCGTACGGCTGACCTGGGCACCCACGGTGTTCGCTTGCACTCGACCGGGTAGAGTGCTAAACAGTTCGTTGGCACTCTCTGTTCGTGAGTGCCAGCACCTGGGATCGGGACGACGGGGTCCGCCAACGGAGACGCGGACCCTCATGCCGTCGCGGGCGTCGGCTCGATCCGCCGCAAGCCACCCTGCATCTGGGAGGTCCAGCCTTATGGCAGCCAAGATGATCGCGTTTGACGAGGACGCCCGGCGCGGTCTCGAGCGCGGTATGAACCAGCTCGCCGACGCCGTCAAGGTGACCCTCGGCCCCAAGGGCCGCAACGTCGTGCTGGAGAAGAAGTGGGGCGCCCCCACGATCACCAACGACGGTG